>JAQBHK010000062.1:0-2773 GCA_032127815.1 Desulfobacterales bacterium | reverse complement strand
GGTTTCATAATATTATTATATCATTTCCCGCCGTTTTGGCAACCCAATTATTTGAAGAACCCTGCAGCCCCGCCTCCTGACTTTTACCCCAAGGTCTCACCATAAAAAGCATAGATACCAATTGGTTGAATAAGTTATTTACTTATTTGCGGACATCCCGCACTACTCCTATGTTTCTCTTGACAATCCTGCTCAACAGAAATACATTATTAGAAATTGCAATACATTCTTTTACTTTATAACCAAGGAGGCATGTAAATGGCAATCAGCTTAAGAATTCCAATTTACAAAGAAGAATTAATTCGTAAATTTGCTAAAAAAACAGGGAAAACCAAAACAGCCGTAATTTTGGAAGCCGTTGATGTAAAATTAGGCCTCCACAAAGACAGAAAACAACTGATCAGGGATCTTTCCGGCTGGATGCCACATGATGAAGCAAAAGAACTGAGAAACTCCCTGCAAATTTTCAATCAGATCAACGAAGGAGACTGGGAGTGAAACTCGTTCTGGATACTAATATTTATTGTGATTATGCCGAGGGTGTTCCATCTACTATCGATACAATAGCAGAATTTGGCGAAGAAATTTATATACCGGCAGTAGTCATCGCTGAATTGACCTTTGGTTTTATGAAAGGCGCCAAACAAGAAGACAACGAAAAAAAACTTCAGCAAGTTATTGACCAACTGCAAATTGACATTATTGATATAGACAAAGATGTTGCCAGAAAGTATGCTCTCATTTACCTTCATTTGGTCAAAAAAGGCCGCAAGATACCTATCAACGATGTGTGGATAGCGGCCTGTTGTATGGAAATAGGCGGCACGCTGCTTACAAGAGACAGCCACTTTGAATCAATTGAATTAATTGATCGTCTACCCCTAACATAGCCCCACTTTTTTTCAGTCATAATTTTCTTTTATATTGTTTTTTTATCTTAACGTCTTTTTACCCCATAAGTCTGGAAGATCGTACTGAGGTGCCTTTGTTTACCCCGTTCATCAGAATATGATTCGGGCTCTATGGTAAAAACGCCGGATAACCGTTGTTCATGAAATATCATATTAGTCTTTGAAACAATATAGATCTTGAGGAAACGCCACCAGAAATTCCCCTTTGTATCCATTTGTTCTGCATTCCTTCACAATTTCATCTCTGAAGTTCCAGGCAAGGATGAATATCAGGTCAGGGTTCATTTGTATGCCCCTTTCCAAACTAACTATCGGGATTGAACTGCCGGGTGAATACATACCCTGTTTAAATGGATTGTTAACGAGATCATATAACGCAAGCAAATAAGAAATTGACTTTGTCGAAAAATAACAAAGGTGTTCATGATATATCGAGTCATAATGCAGCTCTTTTAGTATTTGACCTGAATAATGAAATTCGATAATTAAGCCATTAGAATTCGGTTTCGCTGTTTCAACCGATACCCCGAAACACGGAAGTTGGTTAAACATGGCAGAGATAGAGCTGAACGTTCTCATTGGACTGTAATCTGCGAAATCTGTGGATTAAAAAAAAGTTGATTACACTTTGTAAAGAACTTAATTTCAAGACCCTTGCCAGAGATGTAGAACCTTTTCTGTTTTCAGCAATTGAGGCACAGAAAATATTGGCTTTTCCGGATTATATCAATCAGTTGAGCGTTAAGTAATGCCCAATAAAAGATAAATTAAAGTTTTAAAATGCTCTGTGTTTTGAACTATATATAAAAAAATGATTTTTTTTATTAAGTTCTGGGAGCAAAAGTCCGATATGACACTTGAAGGGGAATTTGTAGAGGTCAAGTATGATTATATCTGCTTATCAAGTTAATAATGTATTGCGGGTTTATGGAGATCAACTGAGACAAACCAAGATCTCCAATCGCCCCAAGAATACCAATACCGCCACACCGGATAAAATCAGTATATCCGAAGGGGCTCGGAGGAAGTCCATCATCGATATGGTAGCCTCCGGTATTGTAGATAAAATTACCCGGAACGGCCCTAAAGATAATATTGAGAAAGAGGTGTTTGAAAAACTTGAAAATGAATTTGGAGGGAATCTGACCGTAAGCAGAAAAGGCCCTTCCGAACTCATATTTAAGGAAATTGATGAAAACGGTGAAACAATCAATTCACTTTCTATTGAAGATTCTGAATTTTTAAGTTATAAGTTAGATGAAATCACCATGGACGCCATTGAAAAGAAAATGGTACAGAAATCGGAGATCTAGCCCATGAATATCAACAATAAGATTATAAGTTATGACATTGCCAAGCAGCTCCCTCAATCCACCCAAAAGGCCACGGAACAGATTGAGACAAAGCGGTCTGCTGGCTTAAAAAAGGTCGAAGGTGCAGAGCAAACAGCGCAGGATACTATTGTTAACCTTTCCACGGCTTTAAAAGAGGCTCAAGCCGTAAAAAAAATCATTGAATCTGAACCGGACGTAAGGGAAGATAAGGTTGCCGAACTAAAAGAGAGGATTGAATCCGGAAAATATAAGATAGACCATCTGGCGGTTGCCGGTAAGATGGTTGATTCCTTTTTAGACGAAATCTCCTAACTTTATCTTAAATATTCCATGTAGTTTCATAAACTGAACTTCCTAAAGGCCGTTTTTAACAAAACGGCCTTTTTTTATTTTGTCGAATAGTTCAGCCACAAAGGCACTAAGATTATTACATGCAAAAGTCATTTGTCACTTGTCATTGGAGTGCTACGCTTTAGGATCGCTTCGCTTAAGGGGAAAAAGTCTATTTAACAATACACCTCAAGGCCG
>JAQBHK010000061.1:0-13590 GCA_032127815.1 Desulfobacterales bacterium | reverse complement strand
CTCGTAAAGGCAGAAATCCTCAGACAGGAGAAGAAATAGATATTGCGGCAAGTAAGGCGCCAAAGTTTGTTGCAGGAAAGGCTTTGAAGGAAGCTGTGAAATAATTATTTGTTCGTAGGCAAGCTCCATAGGCAGGGTCAGCGATGGCCCTGCTTCTTATCTTGGAAAATCCCTATGTTGAAGTTCCATAACCCTAAGCTGATCGGTTCTACATTCAGAGTTCTAGGTTTAAAGTTTAATATCAGAGGGTTAATCTCCTTGATAACAGTCGTCGCGCCAGGGCGGGCTTGAACGTTGAACCGCTCAACCTAAGGTATGGTACCTAGACGCGGATTTTGCTGTTAGAAAATATTCTTTTGTATCCAAGCGCCTGAATCCCGGCGCAAGTCTAAAAACAATGGGCTATTATGTAACAATGTGACATTTCTGTTTGACACTTTCCACGCTTTTTTTTATTATGTTTGCCTTTTGGCGGGGTCTTGAATATTTTATGAAATATTCGGATTTGCATTACCTTTTAAAAGTTTATGGATAAAAGACCGGTTGCATGACACACAATCACCGGCAGGATAAAGTGAACAATATCAAACAGTCAGTCAAATTAATGGCCGAGAAAATTACGAATGTGCCGGCAGCTTCGGCCAAGGAGCTGTATCAGGATAAAAAAATTATACGTTTGACGGTTCAAGTCCCTGACCAACCGTTGTTACCATGGCTGCAAAGCCAGAACTTCAGCCTGAAAACATACTGGTCGGACCGTGAGAACCGCTTTGAGGTCGCCGGAGTGGGTGCGGCGGATTATATTTGCGATACCGCAGGATACGGTTATCGCAGAGTGTTTGACCGGATGTATGATTATCTTGATCACTCCGATCCGGATGTGCGGTATTATGGAGGATTTAAGTTCGCCCCCAATCAAACCTCCCATGATAGCTGGAAGCGATTTGGCCGCTATTATTTTGTTTTGCCCCGCTTTGAATTGGTTAAATCAAGAGATAAGACTCTCTTTGTTTGTAATTTACATGCCGATGGATATGACCACACGTCGATTATGACTCAGCTTGAATCTATTACCTTTGAAACTGACGGCATTGACAATGGCATCCCCAAAATTATCTCAGAAAAAAATTTCCCTGGAAAAAGCCGCTGGAAAGCCAGCGTTCAGTCGGCGCTGGCAGCCTTTGAAACCCATAGATATGAAAAAATTGTTCTGGCCCGCAAGAGAGCGCTGAAATTTTCTGACAACCTTAACCCTTTTATAATATTACAAAGACTTAAAGACAAAGCTTCAAACAGCTATAAATTCTGTTTTCAGCCGGAGGATAATCTGGCATTTATCGGCGCATCGCCGGAACTGCTTTATTATCGTGAAGGCAGAAAACTGCAGAGTGAAGCTGTAGCCGGAACCCGTACCCGAGGCCGAACCAGCCAGGAAGATCAAGGCTTTGGCGAGGAACTCTTGAGGAGTGAAAAGGACCTGCGGGAACATCGTTACGTGGTTGACAGCGTTAAAGATGCTCTTGTATCTTTGACCCCTCCCATGCTTAACTGCAACAATATGTCCGTCTCTTTGTTAAAGCTTGCCCGGATACAACATTTAATTGCCCGTTTTGATATCAAATTAAAAGCAAACGTTTCGGATGCGGAATTGATCGAAACCTTGCATCCCACGGCGGCGGTCGGAGGCTATCCTAAGGATAAGGCTGTAGAGGAAATTGGGCGTCTGGAAGAATTCAACCGTGGCTGGTATGCCGCTCCGGTGGGCTGGGTAAAGCAGGGTGCCGCCGAATTTGTCGTGGCGATTCGCTGTGGTCTGGTAAAAGACAACACCCTCAGTTTGTATTCCGGCGCCGGTATTGTTCGCGGCTCCGTCCCGGACAATGAATGGGACGAGATGAACAATAAAATCGATATGTTTTTAAGTGTACTAACCTGATGGTCAATCAAAAATCATCCAGCTTGAACGCACTGTGGGCACAGTTGATCGTTCAGGAACTGCTGCGCAATCAAATAAATCAATTTGTACTCTCCCCCGGTTCTCGATGCACCCCGCTGACCGCCGCCGTGGCTGCTGAAAAACAAGCATCCGCCATTATGCATTTTGACGAAAGAGGCGCTGCTTATTTTGCCCTCGGATACGCACGTGCAAGCGGCCGTCCGGCGGTGCTGGTATGCACCTCCGGAACCGCTGCTGCAAATTATTATCCGGCGGTGGTGGAAGCGTCCATGGACATGATCCCGCTGATACTTTTAACGGCCGATCGACCTTTTGAACTTCTTGCAAGCGGTGCCAACCAGACCATCGACCAGGTCAATTTATACGGCAACTATGTACGCTTTTTTTCCGCGCTGCCCTGTCCGGATGAGCAGGTTGTACCTGAATCTATCCTGACGCTGGTAGATCAGGCCGTTTATCGAACAATGCGTCCGCCCGCGGGTCCGGTGCATATCAACTGTATGTTCCGGGAGCCGCTGGCGCCGTCGCCGTTAACAAAAGATTTCAGTCAATATCTTACCGGCACCCAAAGATGGATAAACAAGGATAAACCGTTCACCGCATATGAGCCGTCAATTAACACCATCAACGACGGCAGCATCGAACAAATAGCGACACTCTTAAATGAAACGGCCAACGGCCTGCTGGTTATCGGCAGTTTGGGTTCGGATGCGGACAGAAAGGCTGTCCATCGATTGTCTCAGACATTGAACTGGCCGGTGTTTGTCGACATCCGATCCGGTTTGCGCCTGGGCGTCAAAGACACTAACATCATTAGTTATTTCGACCAATTGTTGCTGTCTGAAAAATTTAGCACCATAAAACTGTCAACAATTGTGCACTTTGGCGGCATACCGACCTCCAAGCGTTTTGATCTCTTTTTACAGCAAAACCGGCCGGAGCAATACATTCATGTCGCCTCACATCCCTTGCGGCATGATCCCAACCATACAATCACCACAAGAATTGAATCCGGCATCAGTCGATTTTGCGAAACACTGCTTGGGTTTCTGAATATCCACAAGGAAAATATCTATCTGAATAAATTAAAAAAAGCCGATACCGCCGTCGGAGAGGTGCTTGATAGACACATTGGTAATGACCCTGCCATTTCAGAACCGGCTGTGGCTCGGATTGTATCGACGCATATTGCCAAAGACAACTGCCTTTTTCTGGGCAACAGTATGCCCATTCGTGATATGGACATGTATGCCGACCCGGCCGGTCCTAAAGTCAGCGCAACAGCCAATCGCGGCGCCAGCGGTATCGACGGCAATATCGCCGCCGCTGCCGGATTTGTTCATGGCGCCCAGGCACCGGGGACTGCTGTGATCGGGGATCTGGCATGTTTGCATGATCTAAACTCTCTGGCCCTTTTGAATCAAATTTCCAACCCGTTAACGCTTATTGTCGTCAACAACCAAGGTGGCGGTATCTTTTCCTTTTTGCCGGTTTATGAATGCCGGGAAATATTTGAACCGTTTTTTGCCACACCTCACAATTTTACTTTTGAAAAAATTGCGGCAACTTTTAAGCTTGATTATTATCAACCCGACTCGAAAGATGCTTTCGTAAGTGACTACAAAACTTCGCTGAATTCCAAACGTTCCGCTGTCATTGAAATCAGAACCGACCGCCAAGAAAACCTGACATTCCATAAACTGCTTCAGGCAAAAATCAAGTCTGCCATAGACAATCTCTAACCCGCATTTCTCATGAAGAATTTATTTTGATTTTGAAAACAAACTCGTGAGAAAACCGGACTATCGCCAATTAAGTGATAATGCTCAATTGAAGTTATTGGTTATTTGTGATTCATTACTCGAAAGAATATTATAGCGATTCTCAGAATAGTGTTGCGATTGAACCGTTAACTTAACAATTTCTCCGTAAGCCGTCGGATGATTTCGTTTAGGTCGGGAAGCTGTCTGAACAAATTAGAGCGCGTTAAAGCGAACATCATCAAGATGCTCCCATTAAATGAGGAAGTTCATAGCCCGGCAAGGCATACTTAAGGCCATAGCACTGTTCGCTTTTACACGCTTTTATTTGTGAGTTCTTGTCGATCTAAACGAAGTTATCCGGCGGCGCAAACCCCAGCGTATTTTTGAAAACCGCTATAATCACAATGCGTACTTTTATAAAAAGTGAAGTATCATTCATGCATCGTTTTCATTACGCAACGTACGGCGACAAAGAAAAGCCCCCCTTGCTGTTTCTGCACGGATTTATGGGGAATACCGACGAATGGGAGGACATCGTCCCTTTTTTTATCGCAAATTTTTACTGTATTGTCGTAGACTTGCCCGGGCATGGCCTAACCGTGGTTCAAAATGAAGACGATTACCGCATGGAAAAGTGTGCGGCCAATTTGATGGCTTTGCTTGATGCGCTCAATATTAACACTTGTCACCTGGTATCATATTCGATGGGTGGCAGACTGGCCTTCTATTTAGCGGTCTTTTACCCGGAAAGATTTGAGAAAATTATTATCGAATCCGCCTCGCCGGGTTTGCAAACCGGGCCTGCAAGACGTACACGCGTTCAACATGACCGCAAGATGGCCCGACAACTTGAAGCTCTGCCGTTAAACCAATTCTTGCAAACCTGGTATAGTCAGCCTATATTTTCATCTATAGATAAAGTCGGCAAACCGTATCAAAAAATGATTGAAACAAGAATGAAAAACGATGCCGGCATGTTAAGCCTGTCATTGCAACTGATGGGAACCGGTGTTCAGCCGCCGCTCTGGGAGATGCTTGACCAAATAAGCGCTGATGTGCTTTGCATTGTTGGTGAAAAGGACACTAAATATATACAGATTGCCAATGCAGCGGCTGCAAGGTGCCGCCGGGCGCAAGTTAAAATTATTGCAGATGTCGGCCACAACGTGCATTTTGAAAATAGAACCGAGTATGTTAAACAAGTTAGCCTGTTTTTGAGTAGTTTCTAAAAAAATGGGAATAAGCTGACAAAGCATACTTGCCACTGATAATTGCACGAGTTTTATCCGCCTCTGGCGTGATTACACGGTTTGAAATATGATTATACATGGAGCGCTTTAACAAAGGAAAGAATATGGCTACTATAAATTGGATTGAAAGCAAAAAATTTACCGACATTAAGTATCACCAGGCCGAGGGGATCGCCAAAAAAACCATCAATCGTCCTGAAGTGCGCAATGCCTTTCGCCCCTTAACGGTCAACGAGATGATCGAGGCTTTGGCAGACGCCCGCGCCGATAACTCCATCGGTGTCGTTGTGCTGACAGGTGAAGGCGACAAAGCCTTTTGCTCCGGAGGCGACCAGAGAGTGCGCGGCGAAGCCGGGTATCAAGATGAAAAAGGCGACCATCATTTGAATGTGCTTGAATTTCAACGCCGGATCCGCACCTGCCCCAAGCCTGTGATTGCCATGGTCGCCGGCTATGCCATCGGCGGCGGAAACATTCTGAATTTGATGTGCGACTTGACCATTGCCGCTGATAACGCTGTCTTCGGTCAGACCGGCCCGCGGGTCGGTTCATTCGACGCCGGTTACGGTTCCAGCTATCTGGCCAGGGTGGTCGGCCAGAAAAAGGCGCGGGAGATATGGTTTCTCTGCCGCCAGTATAATGCGCAGCAGGCGCTGGAGATGGGCCTGGTGAACACCGTGGTCCCCCTTGAAAGGCTGGAAGAGGAAACCATCGTCTGGTGCCGGGAAATTCTGGCAAACTCACCTGTCGCCATCCGCTGTCTGAAAGCAGCGCTGAATGCTGATTGTGACGGCCAGGCGGGGCTCCAGGAGCTTGCCGGCCATGCCACCATGCTGTTTTACATGACGGCGGAAGGTCAGGAAGGACGCAATGCTTTTCTTGAAAAGCGCAAGCCGGATTTTTCGAAGTTTCCCCGGAGTACTTAATCAAGATGAAGGGTCGGGAAGTTTTCGATGTAAGACCGCTCAAGGGATAATCATATTTTAAATCGTGTGATCACGCCAAAGGCGGATAAAACTCGTATATAAAGGTTCGTAAAGAAAGAACAGAATCTTTCGCCATAAAATTAATTGATTTGCTATACGACCGGTGATCTCTTGCGATGACAGATTTTGGCAATACGCCTGTTCTTTCTGACGATCCTTAATATACTCAAACAGCACACGCTTTAAAAGCTGATCATCCCTTTCGCTAATTAACACATCAACCATTTAACGAGATCTGTAATCAGGAAATGGAGCAATCAAATCTAAAAATCTGGATTGATGCGGCACGTCCCAAAACACTATGGGCGTCGGTGGCGCCGGTGGTTATCGGTTCGGCTATGGCATTTGAAAGCGGCGGGCTGCACATTATGTCGGCGCTCTCTGCGCTGCTTGGGGCGGTATTAATCCAGATCGGCACCAATTTTGCCAACGATTACTTTGACTACTATACCGGTGCCGACTCAACCGACCGCCTCGGTCCCACCCGGGTCGTTCAGGCCGGCCTGGTACAGCCGCCAACGATGAAGGCGGCCTTTATTGCGGTTTTTGCCCTGGCGGCTGTACCGGGCGCGTGTCTCATCTGGCGCGCAGGGTTGCCCCTTTTGGTTATCGGCGTGCTTTCGATTCTTTGTGGTATTCTTTATACCGCCGGACCGTATCCGCTCGGTTATGTCGGTTTGGGGGAACTTTTCGTGATCATTTTTTTCGGTCCCGTAGCTGTCGGCGGGACCTATTATGTGCAAACACTGCAAATTTCCGGGCCGGTGATTATATCCGGACTGGCTCCCGGACTCTTTTCCGTGGCAATCTTAACCGTAAACAATTTGCGGGATGTTAAAAGCGATCATCGTGCCGGCAAAAAAACCCTGGCAGTACGCTTCGGCATTACATTTTCAAAAGTTGAATACCTGCTATCGATTGCAATTGCCTGTCTGATACCGCTTGCTTTAGTCCTTTATGACGCCAAGCACCTTTACGCCCTGCTGACAGCTGTAGTTTTGCTGGCGGCGATACCGTCTATCAAAACAGTCTTTACTTGTGAAGGAATTATCTTAAATCGTGTGCTTGAATCCACCGGCAAAATGCTGCTGCTTTACAGCCTGATCTTTTCAATCGGATGGATTTTATGAAAATCGCCGAAATTTCCATCTATCGGTTTCGACTCAGACTTAACCGACCCCTGGCGCTAAAAAACGACATCTTAAAGCTTCGCGAGGGATTCGTTATGCGGCTATCCGATGAAAGCGGCAATTACGGCTGGGGAGAAACATCCCCTCTATCTGGTTTCAGCCGGGAAACCATAGCGCAGGCGGGCCGAGAACTGGCACTACTGCCGTCAGCAATAACAAAAGGTGCAATCCCGCCTAACCTTGAATGGCTCAACGGCGGTTTTGAAGACTGGTTGGGCGAATTGAACCTCTCGGCCTCGGTGAGATTCGGTCTTGAATCGGCTGTGCTCAACATGCAGGCCATGTCAAAACAATCGGGGCTGCATCGATTGCTTGATACAAAGGCGGCCGCAAAGGTGGCCGTCAACGCACTTTTAAGCGGAACCAAAGAGCAAATAGAAGCAAAGGCAAAAACGCTGCTTGGCAAAGGATATCGAGCATTCAAGCTGAAAGTGGGACGCTTATCCCTTGATGAAGATATCCAGATTATCGCCGCTGTCAGAAACATAATCGGTCGGGACACCCTCTTAAGACTCGACGCCAACCGCACCTGGGATCTTGACAACGCGCTGAAATTTATGCAGCGTGCGGTGCCGTTTAATGTCGACTATATTGAAGAGCCGCTGCAAAGCTTTTATCAATTAAAAAAACTGATCAAAGATTCTTCTGCACCCCTGCCGGTGGCTCTAGATGAATCTTTGCTGGAAATATCTCCTGCAGAGTTGCCGCTGAGCCCTGTTTTAAAAGCTATCGTTATAAAGCCGACGCTGCTGGGATTTGAACGGGCGTTGCGCTTTGCCCGGGCGGCCCAAGACAAGGGCATAACTGCGGTAATCAGTTCAGCGTTTGAGAGCTCCCTGGGAATAGCCGCGCTGGCTTCGATAGCGGCAGTGATAGACGGCGGCCGCACGCCGGCAGGGCTTGATACCCTTGATTGGCTCCAAGACGATTTATTGGAACCGCCCATGCGGGTTAAAGCCGGAAAGATAGTTCTTGCCGATAATCCGAGTTTTATGAAAAACATTAAAATGGAGCTTTTAGAAGAATTCGCCTAATGAAAAAGATTCCTTTCCCCTTGCAGACCACCGCCGAAAAGTATGGTGATCAACCGGCTCTGATTTCAGATGAAAGAACGATCACGTACGCAGAATGCTACCGGCTGGTTAACGCAGCGGCCGGCAATCTAATTCAAAGAAGGATAGAAAGAGAAGACCGTCTGGGGATCGTTGCCAACAATTCTATCGAATATATCCTGCTGCTGATGGCCCTCATGCAAATCGGCGCAATAGCCTGCCCCATCAGCCCTCGCTTTCCGAAAAAAACCATCGCGGCCATGCTGGATAAAATCGACTGCACCAAAATGGTCGCCGGGCCGTATTACAAAGCGGACCCAGATAAATGTACAAATATCGAGTTGTCCCCTTTATGGAACCATCCGAAGATTTCAACAAACCGACCAAAGCCGCCTGAACTCGATTTAGATCAGGATGCCACTATTATGTTCACATCCGGAAGCAGCGCTGTTCCCAAAGCGGTGTTACATACATTTGCCCATCATTATTACAGCGCCCTGGGTGCCAATAAGAATATGCCCCTTCAGCCGGGTGATCGCTGGCTGCTGTCGCTTCCGCTTTACCATGTCGGAGGTTTAGGCATCTTGTTTCGCACTCTATTATCCGGAGCGGCAATGGTTGTTCCGACCGCAAATGCTCTGCCGGCCAAGGCAATCAAACGTCACCAGGTAACCCATGTTTCGCTGGTACCTACCCAGCTAAAAAGCCTCTTGGAAGAAACCGCTAAAGATAAAGCAGCAAACTGTCTGAGGAGTATTTTGCTGGGAGGAAGCTTGATTCCACAAAAACTGATCATCCAGGCCGATCAAAAAGGCCTGAATTTATACACCACCTACGGTTTGACTGAAACGGCTTCCCAGGTAACCACGACCGCTTCAGGCGATGCGCCGGAAAAGCTGTTTACCGCCGGCCGCATTCTGGCCCATCGAGAGATTAAAATATCTAAAGAAGGCGAAATCCTTGTTCGCGGGAAGACCCGCTTTAAGGGGTACATCGAAAAGGATGCTTTGATAACACCTTTTGATGCAGACGGCTGGTTTGGCACTTCCGATCTGGGCAACATTGATCAAGACGGCTATCTTACTGTCGCCGGACGCAAAGACAATCTGTTTATTTCCGGCGGGGAGAATATTCAACCGGAAGAGATTGAAGGGGTTTTAGCGCGGTTGCCTAACATCGAAGACGTCATGGTTGTACCGGTTAAAAACGATAAATACGGGCACAGACCGATTGCCTTTGTCAAACTAAAACAAAAGCAGAAGATAGATATTGCAGAAATCATCCCTTTTTTGGAAAAATATCTTCCTCGTTTTAAAATTCCGGACAGGCTGTATGAGTGGCCGGACAGTGTAGATCAAGGCGCCTTAAAACCGAACCGGCGGTATTTTGCCGACCTGGCGGCAAAGTTAAATAAAAGCCTACCCTTCTAGACACACCTCAACTGTAAAATTCCCGGCATCGGTTTTAAAAGGGATGGCAATTTTGGGGCCTTTAGTCATGGATATGAGTTTATGATTTTTGCCGGTAATCACTGTGGGAATAGCTCCGTGTAATATTTTACCTGTTTTTTCAATTTCTTGCCTGGCCTGGCCGGATATCATATTGGTCAATTCACCCACAGCATCTGTAATTTCATGATTTATTTCCTGCATTTCCTCCCCGAACATATTGGAAACAATCTTTAAAATGCAAACCTCACCAAATGTAATCGAAATAGTCCCTTTTACTGCTCCGGTAATACCAACGATACCTGAAACATCTCCCTGGGCAACATTATCTTTTTTCAGGTAAGGTTTTCCTGCTTCCACTTTAATAAACGCCATTGTTTCAAGAACCTTTAAAGTTGCGTTAAGAAAAGGATTGATGAGGGTAACATCCATTGTTTATCTCCTTGGGCACAGGATGACGGTAGGGTAGGAATAATTTTGCGTTAAAAAATGAATCCAATTTTGGTGCATCACCCCCCCTACAGCTACTAAATCAACAGAAAAGTTGAAAATAAATTATATTTTTTAATAACACAGGCAAACCAGAACTTCAAATATTTTTAAATCGCAAATTATTCAGCCACTAAGGCACAAAGACACCAAGAGCTAAGCCGGCTTCGCCATTGCAGCCTTGTGGATACGACGGCCAAATAGGTTCAACTACCTGAACAAACAATTCTTTAATCTTAGTCCCCATCCATAAATATATTTGACCACTAAGCAGTTTCCAATGCATAAATGAGGGATTTTTTTGATGAGCAAGGCCGCACAAGGATTTTCGCCCGAGGCGTACTTTAGTACGTCGAGGGCGGCCTCTTTACAAGCCGCAGGCGCAACCCCGCGGAGAACGCCGCTCATCGGAAAAATAGCCATTTATGGATGGAAACTAGGCTAGCCGTTTTTCTGTTCGAATCTCTTCATAAAATCTACCAGGGCTGCAACCGCCGCTATGGTTGTAGCATTGTATATCGATGCCCGGCAACCACCGACCGACCGATGCCCCTTGAGACCGCCGAACCCGTTTTCGGCAGCCTCTGCAATAAACCGTTTTTCGAGCTCTTCATCCGGGAGCCGGAAGGTGACGTTCATCAATGAACGACTGTCGGGTGCAGCCGTGCCTTGGTAAAAATCGCTGGAATCAAAAGCATCATAGAGAGTTTGGGCCTTTTTGCGATTGATTGCGTCCATCTTGTCAAGGCCGCCGATGGTTTCCTGCAGCCATTTCAAGACCAGTTGAATCGTGTACACGGCAAAACAGGGCGGCGTATTATACATGGAGTTCTTGTCGGCATATGTTGTATACTTGAGCATTGTCGGCAACTTGTCCGGAATCTTATTGAGCAGGTCCGCCCGGATAATAACCATACATACACCGGCAGGGCCGATATTTTTTTGAGCGCCGGCATATACAAGACCGAATTTATCAACATCAAAGGGTCTGCTCATAATATCCGACGACATATCACCGATCAGCGGCACGCCGCCGATGTCCGGAAAAGATGCCCACTGAGTCCCCTTGATGGTATTGTTGGATGTAATGTGGGCAAAGACCGCATCCGGATTGAATTGAATTTCTTTCGGAATATAGGAAAAATTGAGGTCTTCGGAAGAGGCCACAACGTTGATGGCCTTGCCCTGAATCTGGGCTTCTTTAATAGCTTTGGTGGACCATGTTCCGGTATTGACATAGTCGGCCGTTTCACCCTCCTTTATAAAGTTCATGGGAATCATGCAGAACTGCATGCTGGCACCGCCCTGAATAAACAGAACCTTGAATTTGTCGTCCAGTTTTAACAGCTGCTTTGTGCGGGCGACAGCATCGTTGATGATGTCGTCAAACCATTTGGAACGATGGCTTATTTCCATAACCGACATGCCTGATCCGGCATAATTTAAAAAAGAATCTTTGATTTCTTCCAGAACTTCCAAGGGAAGAGCGGCCGGTCCTGCATTGAAGTTATAAACTCTATTTTCACTCATGGGTTCCTCCGAGACTTTTATTAATCTTTTAGCCTTCTGATTTATAAAAAGAGGTATTTGTACCGATTAGTCCCAAACATGTCAATCTGAATTTAAGATTAAGTTACGCACATTTTGTCTAAACAAAATTTGTTTTATTGCCGCAATGCACATATAGCTGCCTTTGAACCCTGCAAAAAACGAAGTCCTAAAATGTTTTGATTTCCTAAAGGAACATGCTATAAATCCTGTTGATTGAACGTTCTCAATTCAGGTATACTTTTATGTATTCTCAGGTTTGAAACTTAAACCTACAAAATAAGGGCGATTTTCTGCGAAAGATATGCTGATAAACAGCGCCGCTTCATATCAAAAAAGACCTTATATCCCTTATATTGTCCCCTTTGTCATTTTTGGAATCGGCATCTATGTGGGTCCCTTCCTCAATATTTCCCAGGGCTTAGTATACGCAATAAAAACAGTTTTGGTTGCCGCCAGTCTTATTTACTTTTGGAATGTCTATAAACAGGAAATAAAATTCTCTTTTAGCTGGCCGGCTGTCATATCCGGAGTTGTGGTTTTCTTTATATGGGTGCTCCCTGAAGGGCTGTATCCTCAAATCGGACATTCAGAGTTTAATCCTTATGAACAAGCAAGCGGTTATGGTTTATATTTTGTTATTACATTCAGGTTGATCGGTGCTGTTTTGGTTGTTCCCTTAATGGAAGAGTTGTTCTGGAGGTCATTTGCCCTTAGATTTGCTATCCAATCCGACTTTAAATCCCTACCGCTTGGGCAGTTCTCATGGTTTTCATTCATTTTTATTTCGATTCTTTTCGGGTTTGAACATCACCGTTGGCTTGTAGGGATTTTTGCAGGAATGGTATATGCGGGCGTTCTTTATCGCAGCAAGAATCTATTCGACCCTATATTGTCCCATGCCATCACCAATTTCTTGTTGGGAGTCTATGTGCTCTTAACCCATCAGTGGTCCTTCTGGTAAAAATTCCTTACAAATTGCGAAAAGATGATTAGTTAAGGGATGGCTCCGCCCTAATTTTGCCGTTAAAGATCTCTTGTAGCCAGAGCAGGTCAACTGTAGGTGAAGATTGCCGGCTTCCCTGATAAAAAAATAAGACCTTCAAAATTTCAAGATTTGCAAAGAATCTGTCGAAAAACCCTAACTCTATGACTTTGATGTTCGTAACCATCTGATTTCATTACACGCGAAATTGCTAAAATTGCCATTTGGGGACGTTTCGACAGATTCAAACCCAATCTGCAGTGGGATCTGAATGAACTGGACACGATTGCTTCAGAATCTAAACTCCCTATTTAAACTCGCTAAATGCGATTTTAAATCAAGTGGCTTCGCCGCTCAAAAGGTAGGTCTTTGAAGACTTAACAACTCAAGTTTAGGATTGCGAAATCGATAAATATGGATTAACTTTAATATAACGTAATTATTATTAAAAAAGAGCAAGTCATGAATATTTCCTTACCTTTAGACAAGATGACGAGCTTAGATAAGATTGCTATGATGGAGCAACTATGGAATGATCTCTGTCGAGATCCCGAATCCGTCCCTTCACCAGATTGGCACAAGAGTGTCTTGGCGGAAAGAGAAGAGCGAATTAAATTCACCGCTTTTGAAATGGCTAAAGACAGGATCAGGGATCAGACTAAATGAAAATCGAACTCCTTGATGCCGCCGAACAAGATCTCATCGACGGCTTTAAATTTTATGATCGTCAGTCGAAGGGGCTCAGTGAATATTTTCTTAATACCATCATATCTTATAAAATTCAGCGGCTTATGATATCTGTTTTGATGGCAAGCTATCCCCAAAATTCATGGTCAACTTTTTGTGAGAAAATTGCCGTAGCGATGTAAGTCCGAATCTTCAATTTTAGGCGATTCATGATGTATGCGAGGAATATTTAACG
>JAQBHK010000060.1:0-6115 GCA_032127815.1 Desulfobacterales bacterium | reverse complement strand
TGTCTTGGTTGAGGCCGCCTGCCACTATCAGCCTCCCCTCCACGTTTTTAAGCCACTTGGGAAATGTTTTGAATACACCGCTGCCCACGCTCGTATCATACATAAAATAGCTGTAATCAAGATCTTGGGGAGGCTTTTCCCGTGAAGCAAATACAAGGTTCGCAAGTTGCTTGCGCTCATAAATCTGTACATAATCGAAGGCATCCGCCGCAGCTTCAACATCACTATAATGTAGCCCCACTACAAAAGAATCTATTTCCCCACGGGCATATTCTGCAAGCGTTATCGCCTTTTCGGGGGGACAATATCGTATGCTTTTATGATAGGTAACAACACCAATGGCATTATAACCATACTCTATGGCTTTATCTATTTGGGCTGTATCAACTAAGCCGCAAACCTTTACATACATATTTTACTCCCTCAAAGGTCAGCCCGTAAGATTCTAATATCTCATTAGTTTCTGTTTATTCATCAAGTGTCTCTTACGATCCGCTTATACGTGTGGTCGCAAAAGGTATCACCCGTACCGATCTGATGCTTTCTCTCAAAGAGCCATTTATGTTTGTTGCTTTTTGCCTTTTCCCGGTCGCCTTCACAAACATAAGGTGCCAGTTCCGGCATTCCGAGTTTAATGAAGGCTTCACAAAAAGGGCAATTGTGTACATGCACTTTAAAGGTATCCTGCTCGTCTTTTGCGATTGAAACATCAAAAAGCGGACTCCAAAACCTTAGATTGGCTTTCATCTTTGATCTTAAAAGATCGAACTCGGAAGCATCCCTAATATAAGGCACCCAATACCTTAGAGATCCTTTTGCAAGGCGCGTAATATGATTCCCGATAATCTGCAATGCTTTTTCTCTTTCCATGAAGATCGAAAGATACCAGATCATAAAAACATAAGGGATACCAAAGCTAAACCCTATCATTTGCCGTGTAATATTTTTCATACTTTGCTGATATTTCCGAGAAGTTGGACAAGAGTTTTTTCCTGCTCACCGGGGGTAAAACGATACGTTTACTTTGCGCTTATTTTTACCTGCTCCATCTTATCGCCCTGCCGAATTGAATCCACTACATCTTGACCGACCACTACCTTCCCAAATACTGTGTGTTTCCTATTCAAGTGCGGCTGGGGTGCGTGGGTGATAAAAAACTGACTTCCATTCGTGTTGGGGCCGGCGTTCGCCATCGAGATCACGCCTTTTTCATGTTTCAGCGGATTTTCCGCTACCTCGTCTTCAAACTTGTAACCAGGGCCACCTCCACCTGTACCTGTCGGATCTCCCCCCTGAATCATGAAATTACTGATCACCCGGTGAAAAGATAGGCCATCGTAGAAGCCCTTGCCGGCCAAAAAGACAAAGTTGTTTACCGTTTTGGGTGCATGTTGCAGATAAAGCTCCAATTCAATGACGCCCTTGTTGGTTTCAATTGTCGCCCCATACGTTTTGTTTGAGTCAATTTGCATCTCGGGTGGACTATCCCATTGCTGATTATCCATTAACTATTCCTCCTTAATATCGATAAATTCGCAAAAAGGCAAATTCATCACGTTTTAGGTTTTAAGTGTTAGGTTTAAGGTTGGCGATTTCCCCTGCATACGGAAACAGTGCGGGGGTTCCGCCCGTATGCCAAAACAAAACCGTATCATCCTGAGAAAACTCGTGACGCTCTATCATGTCCATAAGCGCTCCCATCGCTCTTCCCGTGTAAACGGGATCAATGAGAATTCCCTCTGTCTCGGCTGTCAACTGTATTGCTCTGCGCTCAAGTTCACCAACGACTCCGTATCCATCACCAAAATATTCATTCCGAATAATAATGTCGGAATGCGTAAAGCTCAGCCCTGCTTCCAGTCGCTTGGCCGTCGAATTCGCTAGACTCAACACCAATTCTTCAAACGGGCTATCACCGGCTTCGGCTTTGTCGATCCCAATGCCGATGAGTTGAAAGTGCTGGTCAAAAATGCTTTTGCCCACAACAAGACCCGCCTGAGTGCCGCCGGAACTTGAGGCAAACACTATTTGCGTTACCGTCTCCTCCAGCTCCGCCAGTTGAATCACCAGTTCCCGAACGGCTTCAACAAAGCCGACGGCCCCGGTTGAATTCGACCCGCCATAAGGAACTATGTATGGCTTACTGCCGGATTTGCGGATTTGGTCTGCTATCTCGGGGATCTTCTCGCCTTTCCGAAGCGCTCCTGTCCAATGAATCTTGGCACCAAACAGTCCATTGAGGAGCAGGTTGCCACTGGGAACACCTGCTGATTCACCGCCGAGAACCAGGTGACAGGACAGCCCGCATGCTGCGGCTGCGGCTGCCGTCTGCCGGCAATGGTTAGATTGCTCCGCTCCGCCCGTTATCAGGGTATCGCACCCGCCGGCGAGCGCCTCACCAACCAGATACTCCAGCTTCCGAACCTTATTTCCTCCCAGAGCAAGGCCGGTTTGATCGTCACGCTTCATAAGGATGCGGGGACCACCCAGCTTCTTGGATAACCGGTGAAGCTTAACGATGGGGGTAGGAAAAAAGCCCAGTTGCTGCCTATGCATTTGTAGGTAGCCCATCTATTTTATAAAAGAACAGCAGTAATCAGTAAGACTTTTAACTTTCAGGCTGAATTTGGATTGAGCCGGCACTTCAAATGCCTCTGGGCCTTTAATCGTTTTCCATCCTTGTACGTCTGTTATCAACACTTCCAGATCACCACTAATAATTTCCATAATTTCCTTATCAGCGGTATTGAATTCGTATTCCCCCGGCAGCATAATGCCAAGAGTTTTTTTCGATCCATCCGCAAAAAGCACAGAGCGGCTGGTGACCTTGCCATCAAAGTAAACGTTTGCTTTTTTAGTTATCGTTACATTTTTAAATTCTGACATGGCTATTCCTCCTGGTTAGTCTCCATCCACAAACGGCATCTTTCGGCCCACCCAAGGGCCTCGGATTCCCTGGTTGATCAGCAGCCATCTCTTTATAGGCAGCATACATATCTTTTTTTACAACAGGCGGACGAACTAAATCTTCAATAAAACGGCTTGTTTTTCGTGGTCCAATGACTGTCCGTAAGCCGTCATAAACCTCTTCGCCCATAATATTTTCATAGTCCCGGCCAGGAACCCATAATTTTTCTCCTTCTGCACTGAACAGAGGGAATAATTTGTCTGTAGGTTTGTCAATTTCAAATGCTGCCGTATGTTTGATAGTATTCATGATTTTCGCTTGGGTGCTGACAGTTGAAGTAACCAGCGCCGGTTTATTTGGCGTCTGGTTAACTGAAGGGTTGAACAATAGATTGGAAACGACCTTTCAGGTCATGTCAATCCTTAGAGATTATGGATTTTCCCCTTCAATACAATGTTTTATGATGCTCTCACAGTGAATGGCCGAAGTGTTTAAAAAGGGAATACTGTATTTGCTTTCTGTTAATATTAGCGGCAATTCGGTACATCCCAAAATTAATGAGTCAATTTCTTCCTCATCCACCATTCTTTTGGCGATAGCCAACATTTCCTCTCGCGTTGTGTCTTTGAAAATTCCTAATTCAATTTCTGAGAATAATTTATGGTGGATTAACTGTTGTTCCTCCTCCGAAGGAACAACAACTGATATTCCTTTAGAAATAAACGGCTTTTTATAAAATTCTGCCTCCATTGTGAGTTTGGTGCCCATTAAACCGATATTTTTTAATCCCATTTCTTGGGCTTTGTTGCATGTTTCTTCGACTATGCTCAAAAGCGGTATAGGTGATTTTGTTTTAATTTCATCAAAAACGATATGCGGTGTGTTTGAAGCGATTGCAGCGAACTCGGCACCAGCACGGTGAAGAGAAAATATTTTTTCTAATAACCACTCAGAAAGTTCGGGCCAATTCTTAGCTTCAACGAACTTCATGAGTTCATTCATATTTACACTGTAGACAATAATTTCAGGGTACGCCAAATCAGAATACTTTGTATGGAATGCTGCAATAATCTCTTTGTAATAATCAACTGTCGATTCTGGGCCTATTCCTCCAATTATTCCTATGGTTTTCATATCTATCTCCAAGCTATAACGTCCCTACCGGCAGTATGTTGTGAGTTCGAGTTGCCTATTCCCAGGTTTTGACCAGTCAGTATCATCTTCGATTCCTGCCATATACATGAAAGGCTGAAATCTGTCTTGATGTTTTGAAAGACGATCGTGAAAAACTTAGGGCATTCCATAAAAAACTGTTAAATCTACAGATTATCAGCATTTGAGACATTTTTATAACAAGTATTAAAAAACGATATTAAAGTCAATATTTATAGTAATATTAATTTGATATAAATCTTTCGAGGGGTCAGCATATTGCCGCATAAATGTAACAATTACATTTTTTTGTCCGAATTACCTAATAGATGCGTGGCGGAACTGTGCCGGGTATGTACCGTTATATGCTTTGGAATATCAGCCTTTCTGCCTGCTGGCTTTATATGCTTTTGTAGATTTCCTGTAAAGATTCCTGTAAAGATAGGGTGGTGCCGAACCATATGGGCTCTTGGATCAACCGAAACCTTGTGATAGGGAAATCAACGGCTGCATTGCCCCTTGCATATACGCTTATCCCAGAGTAATATGCATACAAGCTGCCCTGCTAAAGGCTGCAATTTTGCCTGATTATTTTTTCTCAGAAAATCAGGCAACGATAAATTTTTTCTGCGATCTCTGCCTGCCCCGCAGGTCCCCGTGGAATTGCCGGGACAGACCGGAAGATCCTCTACCGGGGCCGTGCTCAAGTAGCCATCGGAAGCCCCGCTTGGGCGGTGCAGGCTGGGTGAAAGGGTAACATGGACTATTACCAATGGGATAATTGATCTAAAATGAAGATAAAAATATATACGGTGGGCGGCACCATCGATAAAATCTATTTTGACAAAAAAAGCACTTACGAGGTGGGCAAACCGCGCATCGGAGAGATACTGAGCGAAGCACATGTGAACCTCGAATTTGAGATAACGTCCATTCTGTACAAAGACAGCCTGGATATGACCGACGACGATCGTCAAAAGGTTTACGACACCATCAAGACTGACAAGGATCGCTATATTGTGATTACCCACGGCACCGATACCATGATTGACACCGCTTTGAAACTAAAGTCCATACCCGATAAAGTCATGGTTCTTACCGGCGCCATGGAGCCGGCGCGGTTTAAATCCAGCGATGCCGTCTTTAACATCGGCTGTGCCGTGGCCGCCGTGCAGATTGCCAAACCCGGTGTTTACATTGCCATGAACGGCCGCATTTTTGAGGCCGACAAGGTCAGAAAAAATCTGGACAAGAATTGGTTCGAACCTAATTGATCGTTTAACATTGTTAACCGCAGAGCCGCAAAGAACGCAGAGGTTATTTATTTTGTTGTTTCCCGTTGAAAGGACGGAAAACAATCAGAAACATCTCCTGCGGGCATTTAGAGCCACAAAATATCGCGTAGCGTTTGATTTTTTTCTTTTCTTTGCACTCTCAGCGTCTTTGCGGTAAAATATATCCCGGCCTGTTCGGAAGTTGGAGGAACCAATATGGCGAATGAGTTGAGTTCAAGTGTAAAAAAGGTGCAGGATGCTCTCAAGGGCTTTGGTCTGGCCTGTGAGGTGATTGAAATGCAAGAGACCACCCGCAGCGCCCAGGACGCAGCGCAGGCTTTAAGCTGCGATGTGGGCCAGATAGTTAAATCACTGCTTTTCAAAGGAAAGCGGTCCAAAAAGCCCATTCTGGTTGTCGCCAGCGGCGCCAACCGCGTCAACACCAAAAAACTCTCTGAGATTCTGAATGAACCGATCAAGATGGCCCCCGCTGATTTTGTGCTCGAAATTACCGGCTTTGCCATTGGCGGCGTTCCGCCCCTGGGGCACGCTCAAAGATCAGAAACGTTCATTGATGAAGATCTTTTACAATACGATCAAATCTGGGCGGCGGCGGGAACCCCCAACTCCATGTTCAAACTTACCCCATCGGATCTTCAAACAATAGCCAAAGGCCGGGTCATATCGGTCAAGTGATGTGTCTAAGTGCTTTGATGCAGACATTAGGTGCCATATGTCCGTACTAATAGATTACTTTGATCTCTCACCCCGGTGGAACAGT
>JAQBHK010000059.1:0-2967 GCA_032127815.1 Desulfobacterales bacterium | reverse complement strand
GGGATTATTCCAACGATGGAAATCGAATGTCAATCTTTTTTATCCTGAACATCCCGTGGATGAATGTTCCACCTAAAATCTGTAATTGCCGATTTCGCCGCAGCTGTAAGGCGCAGGGCTTGAAGCTGTAGTAATTTACCGCGAATGCTCTGCAACAAAGCAGATGCGGTGAAAGCGGTAATCCCGAAGGGTGAAAAATGTTGAAAAATTTAGACAAGCCGACACACAGCAATAAAGTACGTCTGGAACCACCTCGAAATTGGCGCTAACAAACTATGATTATTAAATATGTTTTCCTTTTCAAAAGTTTTCATGCAGTTTTTAGGTGTTAACAGTTATTGGTCATTTGTTGAGACCTTTGAAACAGATTTCACTGAATGCAATAATTCCCAACTTGGCATATGAAAAAATAGAATATATTCTATTCATGCACTGTTGAAATTTCCTTGGGGAGGAGAAAAATGCCGTCCACTACAGTTCATATACCAGAAAGGTTGTTACATAAAATGAATAAGGTTGTTAAAGAAAAAGGAATCAGCCGGAATCGGTTTATTATTCTTGCCTGCGAACAGGCACTGGAAAATGATGCTGGACAATGGCCTGAAGGTTTTTTCTCTCAGGATTATGGGAATAAGAATCTTCGATTATTGCGGAAAGATGTTAAAGAAATGGAAGATGCTATTTTTTCCAAACGGAAAAATCGGGAACCGGTTGATCTATGATGCATGTATTTGATACTACTGCTTTTTCTGCTGTGATGAGACGCGATGCTGGTATATTGTCACTTTTAAAGAAAAAACAGCCAGGTAATTTTGCAACCGTACCGCCTGTCGTTGCTGAGATTGAATATGGAATAAGGCGGTTGGATAATTCTTCGCGAAAATACCTTAGACTAAATTCTGAAAAAACATCTGCTTTCAATTATTAAAGTTCTGCCATGGTTGCCTAAATCATCAAAGCATTTCGGAATCATAAAGGCAAACCTTGAACATAAGGGCGAGCTCATAGACGATTTTGATATTTCCATTGCTGCTATTGCAATTAGTCACCAATGCTCTGTTTTAACTGCGAACCTAAGGCATTTTCAGCGAATAGAAAATCTTGAAGCTATTGGCTGGTAAGGCATCTAAATCAGGGATGCCGGGGCAGTTTTGAGGAATCTAAAAAGTCCTCCAATTCCACATTTAAATGTAAGTTATTGGCTTTCAATTGTGTCAAAAATTGCCATGGATCCCATTTCAGGGCTTGGCATACTTCCATTTGACTCAATTCCCCATTAGCATATTTTTGCAATAACCGTTCCTGCTTGTCTAATGAGAATCCTTTTTGAAGAATTTCTCTCAAGTATGCGGAACGATCTAATTTGGTTTCCCGAACAAATTGGTTTATATCAGACAAAAGATCCTCAGGTAACCTTATCGTTGTTGGTTTTGTCATTTTTTCCCTCTATTAATAAAATCAATGCATTAGCGATGATATCGGGTGAGTATCTTCCGATTATACTTAGTTTCTCGATGGATTCCCGCGCAACGTTGAATGATATCTTCTGTATTTTAAATAGTTCAATCACTATCTTTGGCGTAACAATAAAAGGAACGTTTAGAAATTTGGCAGCTTTGATTGCCTTGCGATCATCTGTGGCAAATAAAGAGTTACTTGTTTCTCGGGCCAATAAAAGCGCATCTTTTTCTCCCTGGTGGAGAGCAAGGGGCGGTCGGAATTCAACCTTCACAGGATCTTGCTTTGTTATCAAATCTTTAGATATCAAATCTTTAGATATCAAATCTGCAATCAAGGTAGCATCCGGATAATTTTTAACCATTTCTTCGGAAGCTACTTCAGAGATTACGGATGAAGGAGATATAACCTCATAAATGTTGCATAAAGTTTCTAATAAGCCACATTTCGCCAATAATATTAGCGCACTGCTATCAGACACAATTTTACTCACAGATTTGGCGTCCTTTTTGTACACACTTTAGACAAATCGTATGCCAATCTCCTCAAATTGTCAAGATAGCACTTGTTGTCTATAATTTAAATCGCCCTATTGAGGGCTGATAGTTGTATTTATCTCGGTGAACTCTGTACGCGTGAGCGAATCTGCCGGAGGCAGATAAAGCAGGTGAGAGCTAAATAAAATATGTGCGGGATTTGCGGAAAAATATGCTTTGATGGCAAACCCATCAAAGAAGAATTAATCAAAGAAATGTGCCGGTCGTTTTCCTGTCGGGGACCGGATGATCATGGAACATACATCAACAATTGGGTGTCAGACAATGGGCGGCAGGTTTCTTTAGGTCTGGGCCATCAGAGGCTTTCAATTATTGATTTGTCGCCCGCCGGTCATCAGCCCATGACCAACGAGGACGGTACTATTTGGATCACCTATAATGGAGAGGTTTATAATTTTAAGGAAATAAGAGCTGATCTGAAACGCAAAGGGCATATTTTTAAAAGCGCTACGGATACAGAGGTTATATTGCATCTGTATGAAGAAGAAGGCATTGACGCTATCCATCGACTTAACGGTATGTTTGCTTTTGCGCTCTGGGATGAAAATAGATCGCGGCTCTGGGTTTGTCGTGACCGCATCGGCATCAAGCCGCTGGTGTATTATTGGGATGGAAAGCACTTTGCTTTTGCTTCTGAGATCAAGGCGCTGTTAAAAGATTCTGCGATTACAAAAGAATTGGATCATGAGGCGCTTTATCTTTATCTGACGTTTAGTTATGTTCCTGCCCCGCATACGATGTTTCGAGGAGTCAGTAAACTCGAACCCGGTCATTTTATAATTATTGAGCAAGGAAAATTAGCAATAGAAAAGTACTGGGATGTCGACAAAACCATTGCTCAGAATAGATCGTCATTGCCATTTGCAGAGCAGGAAGAAATTTTTAAGAAACGGCTTTATGAATATCTTAATGATGCAGTATGCAAACGGTTGATCGCCGATGTCTCTTTGGG
>JAQBHK010000058.1:0-13691 GCA_032127815.1 Desulfobacterales bacterium | reverse complement strand
AGGCGCCCTGCTTAAATTCAAGGGTGTCGCCGCTTTCCAGAGTAAAAGTAATGCTGAATGAGTCGTTCTGGGTCAATATTAAAGGAAATGTAACCTCAAAACGGTCGGTCTTCGACATAAGTTCAACCTTATCTTCCTTTGTGCAATGCATGCAGGTTCAGGGTGTTGCCGGTAAACGGGCTGAAACACCACTTGTTAATGGGGTGGAAAACTGCGGCCGCAGATAAAAGAGTTATTGCCAGCGGCAGCGCAATGTATGACGAAACTCCCGAGTCACCGAAAATCGAATACAGAAGATAGGCCGCCAGAATGCCGCCTTTGACAAACAGCATCAGCAAGACCGGCAGCAGCCAAAAGATGAATAACAGTTCTCTGATTCTGTTTTTGAACATAAACAAGAAAGCAATTTCGGTTTTCAAGTGGATAAACGCAAAAAGCGATATCATAAAAGGAAAAGCAATCCCCATGGATAAATCCGTCAGATAGAAATTTATATGGTTGGAACGGATATCATCATTGATCTTCTTTACCTTGTCTTTCAAGATATGCGACTTTTCATAAGAATAAAGGTAGTACCCCTGAGAATGCAGTTGATCGATGTAATCCATAAAGTCGATATTTAGGTTGATATTTTGATACATCAGCCAATTCCAGCGAGGCTCTAATACCTGCGGAACATAGAAGGGGACGTATCTGGGATAGGCATCGATGTCCTGATACATTATGTTATCCTGATACATTTGGGGAATAGCCAAAAATGCTTTATCGGTTTTGATGGTCCCATCCTTTTCATAACTGACTGATTCCGCCAAATCGATAATATCGGTAGTGTTGTCGTATTTGATGTTTGTCAATATGTGTAAAAAATTCAGTGGAATAATACATTCCACTCTGCTCAGGTATGGGTTCGGCATATGATTTGGGTTCAGGGGGATTCTTTTAATATTGTCGATAATAGATTTTTTAATCGAATTATAAACATCAATCCTTTTATCCCAGACGTTTGCCCTTATCATATCGGCAAGGTCGATTAAATCAAATCTGAGCGTGTTGTGTCTTTCTGCAATGACAGCCTCATTGAGTGCGGTGCCGTTGTGATCAATATAATTGTTTCTGACTTTTACGGTATAATCGTCGGTGCGCTCTTTTGCAAAAAAGTCATCGACAAAGCTTTGGATATGATAAACGCTGTACAACAGATTGATGGCGTCTTTGTTGCCGGAGCTGTCCGGGTGGCTTGCTGCGGATGGAGTAAGAAAGTGAATAAACAGATTATTTTGATATATAAAGGCCTGCTTGACAATTTCTGCGCCGAGATGCTGCAGTTTCCGGTAGTGCCCGGCAAGAAATCGTCCAAAGCTGTTTTGGGAGCGCATACGCACAAAAAAGACTTTGAAAGCTTTCTGGTTTACGATTTCTTTTTTCAACATTTCTGCTTTGTGGAATTTATTTACGTAGCTGAATGTATTAAAGCCCATCATTACCAAGAAGGCGATCACGAGGCAGACGAATCGCTTCCTTGTGGACTTTCTGAAGAGCATCTTAAGGCACACAACCAGCAGTTTGTAAAAGTCCGTTGTCATTTGTCCGTTGTCATTTGTCACTCGTCATTGGTCACTGGTTGCTGGTTACTGGCTACTGGTCAGGATTCAGGGTTCTTTGCTACTGACAACTTTTTGCCTCATATTTATCCAGCATCAAGTATCCAGTATCCAGTATCCAGTATCCAGTATCCAGTATCAAGTATCAAGTGTCCAAAACAACTTTTCACTTTTCACCGGTCACTTTTTACGGGTCACAGGTCACTGCTCACTGTATATCTCCGTACGTCCAGAGAGTTATTATCATGTTTCTGCTCATACCGATTTCATATGCATATATTTTTAATTCTCTTGAATATTTCTTGCCGAATCTGGAAACTATGATTACCTGGTCGGCGAAATCGGTTCCATGCAGAGATTTCAGGTTATCAAGCACTCTCTGGTAATATGCCAGGGTGTCGTTCTCCAAAGAGAGCCCCATTTTGTCGGTATCCAGCGCTTTGATATCCTGATAAATTTTGAAATAGTAGCTGTTATAGTTGCCGGCTTCATAGCAATAGAAATAATGGGAGAAATCCGGATTTTTCAGCCAGCGCTTAATGTTCCCATAGTATTTTCGCAGGTCGGCATCGAAACTGTTAAAATCGTAAAATAAAAATCGTTTGGAACCGCTGCGGACAATGCCCTCTTCATCGCTCAAGGATACTGCGGCGATATGATCAATGACCAGTGCCGGATAATATTCGCTGCCGTCAAGCTTGACCCGGACCGGTCCGTTCAGGATGCGATAGCGGATATCCTGCTCGCTGCGGTCATAGGCAAATTCGATCTGAAAATTTCCCTTGTAACGGTTTTTAATAACCAGCTGCAGATCATAATTGCGCAAAGATGACGGAGGATCGGCAACCAGCTCCCAATAACCTAACTCCCCAAGAGAGATCGACTCCTGCTTGGCATTTTCGATCAGGGCTAAAAAATTATAACCGGCAGTAGTACCGGTTACGCCGACCTTGAAAACGCGGTTGTTATCGTTGCTCAGTTGTATACGCCGGCCATTAAAGAGTGTATCCGCGTGGATCTCACCGGCTAATGCCCAGCCGGTTAAAAGGAAGATACAGAACCATTTGACGGGGTGTAATTTTGTTTTCATAGGATGTATGCTGGTTGCTGGTTGCTTGTTGCTGGTTAAAAAGCATAGAGCTAAGAGCTGGGAGCTGAGAGTTAAGAGCAAAAAATTTGGTCTTTTGTCCTCTGTCCGTTGTCGGTTGTTGCCGAATGCTTGATACATGATTCATGATAACTAATTACTGCCTTCCGCTCCCTGCTTTTTGCTCCTTGCTCACTGACCCGGGGCATAAAGCTCTCCGACCTTTAGATACATAAATTTGCGTTGCACGGCCTGGTTAAAGGAATTGAGGTGAAACCCCCGCTTGGAAATATATTCCGCCAGGGGACCTTTATCCTCGCCCAGGGCTTTATTCCAGAGAATCTCTTTTCCGGGTTCTTTGTTGGTTAAGGCTTTATAAAATACCGCATCCGCTGATTGGAAGGTTCTTTTTTCGATAAGAGGTTTAATATGATCGTATAGTTCTCTGCATTTTTTTATGTCGTCGACACTCACCAGTGAATTTATAATGATCAATTTTTTAAGGTCGGACAGAGAAACATCATCCTGAGTTCTGACCGCTCTTAAAAAAGATTCTACCGGTTTGGCCGGAATTGCGATGCGCTGATCCCAAACGGCCGTGTTTTCAACATCCTTTACATATTTAACGACATGGTTCAGCACCTGAATTTTGCGATCGCTCCAGTTACGCATTTCCGTCAATAGTTTTTGATCTGAAAAATAGAGGATAATGTCTTTGGGCATCTCTTCAGTGCCCTGGGTTTGGAAAACATTATCAATGTAAGCCTGGATTCCGTCCAAAAGTCGTTTGTGCTGTTCGGTGAAATCTTCTTGCCGTTCTTGCTTCGATTTCAGCTTTTCAGCTTTGAATTCGAATTTTCTAAAGGTGATATCTTGGCCTTCAGGATTAGCGGCTTCAAACCGGGCGATCAGGTCTTTTAAATTGCGATAGGCGTCGTCGGGGGTATCTTTTAAACGGCCGGGGAAGCGGATTCCGTGGTCGGTTGGATAGATAAAGTAGACACTCAGATTAAGATCCAGCACTTTTTGGGTGACATAAGCTAAGGTTTCGTCAGACAGGTCATTGGGCCCGGCATCCGTTATAACAAAAAGCAGCTTTGCATGCAAAGGAAGGATCTCTCTATCTTTTTGTAAGGACTCAATTTCATTAAGGACTTTGACCAAGGCCCTCATCAGAGGCTCAGCGTAATTACGATCATTAGATTCCACGGCAAAGGTGAGGTTTTCGGGCCTTTTGACCCGGATAAAATTGGGTTCGGCTTTAATATCCTTGTAGCTTGCGGGTGAATCCCAGTATGCAAAGACGCGGTTCATTCTTAATCCAATACCTTTTTTACTCATATCCTGAACGCTTTTATTAAATGATTTCACATAGTCGGCAAAAGGGCGCATACTTTCGGATACGTCCAATAAAAAGAAGGTATTTAAGTTTCTTTTGATGGAACCGGCCAGCAGCTGCATGAGTCTGGGCGTAAAGGCGCCCGGAATGAACACCTTGGCATAATAATCGTCTTTGGTTAACTGCGGGTGGGTTAATTGGGGAAACCCGAAATGAGCATAAAATTTATGCAGGCTCTCCTGGTCGAGTTTTTCCACAATGTCCTGAAAGAGTCTCTCTTTTAAATAAACATGCTCTACGTAAAATTTATTGATTTCAGCAGCTTCCAGAGACTCGGTTTTACCCTCCGGGTCATTGAAAAATGGTACCGGCTGCAGGGGATGGTAATAGAGCCTGGATCTCCACAGGGTGATATACTTTTTTTCGACCCAGCCGATGATTCCGATATCCTCTCGATTACTCCTGTAGTCGAATTCGTTAAAATCCTGGGCCAGCAGGTAATAGCCGTTTTGATAATCGAGTACTTTGTAAAAATCATAATCCACAAGGCTTTCCGGAGGAGTTGCCGAGTCCGTTTTATGATCTTGCCAGCTGTTCCAAATTGTAGGGAATTTATCGGCTTCGCCCGGCAGGCTCAGGAAGCCGTATACAGGAATGAACGCTCTGTTTTTATCAAGCAGGGCATTGTACCAGAGAAATCCTTTTTCGTAATCAGACACATTAATTGCAAATATTTTTTTATCCTTTTGCCTTACTATTTTAAGTTTCTGTTCATCCCAATCGATTTCAACAATATAAAAAACTTCCAAAAATTCAATTTTATCCTGTGGATCAAGGCTTTCCAGGCCGCCAGAAGGGAAGTAAGCTTTGGCGTGGGAGATGTAGAATATCCCCTCATTGGGATTGGCGCTGAAAGCGTACCCATCACCGTGTTTTTTTTCAACTGCGCTGCGGGCCGAGGCCCATAGATTCATGTCAAGTTCGTGATAAATACGCTTGAGCGTGTTCATGAAGCCGTCGGGTTTGAATTGACCTTCAAAATCATTATCAATTGAACTGGGACATTTAATATTTACCCGACGGTCAGCATTCAAATCGGGCGGAATGGCGCTTGCCGGACTATGGGCTAACAAAAATGCCCCGGTGAACAGAAAAATAATCATTTTTTTAAAACAGGTCATTTTTCACCTCCGTTACCTTCTTTAGCTCAACGATCCTGACGCCGGGATTTTGCTTTGCTCAACCCCGGTGTCGGGATCTTATACTTTCAGATCTGCTGCACCCGCAATTTAGAGTGAACTTATAACCGGATGTGGCGGTCTGCCAAATACAAGAATTGCTTACCTATTCGGGCTCAATTGAGGTATAGTGAATTAAAGCTTTGGAGTCAATCAAAAACGTGATCAGAATTTGGTCCCGGGGGAATGCAAGTTTCGGAAATTTGGGTGGTTGATAACCGTTGCAGGAATTGGTATAGCGGGTTAAAACGTTCGCATAATAACTGTCAGGGTTCAGGATGCCGGCCACGGGTCATTTGACATTGGTCCCTGCTCACTGGTTACTGATCAGAGGTTGGAAATGAAAGATAAGCATGGCCATCCACAAATAGACGGCAGCAGGAGGCTTTTGGAAACAGACACGTTCAGGTTTGACTGCCATCCTCAAACCCCATGTTTTACACGATGCTGCCAGGATGCTGACATGTATCTGTATCCTTATGATATTATTCGACTGAAGAACTGTCTCGGCATTTCTTCTGAGCGGTTTTTGGAACAGTATGCCTTAACCGCTTTCAGAGACAATCCTTATTTCCCCAGTCTGATGCTGAAGATGTCGCCTGGTGAGGGGAAAGCATGTCCCTTTCTTGCTCGAAAAGGATGTAGCGTATATAAGGATCGACCGTTTTCATGCCGGGCCTATCCGCTGGAACGGGCGGTGGCGCGGAGCGGTGGCAGCAAGCAACGGGCGGTCTATTATTTCCTTGCTTGTCATGATCACTGTTTGGGGCATAAAGAACCTCGCAAATGGTCCGTCGATAAGTGGATCAAGGACCAGCAGATACAAATATTCAATGATATGAATGACCTGTGGATCGATGTTGATACGCTGTTTAGGGGAAACCCGTGGGACCGTCAGGGGGTCGACGGACCGGCGTTTAAGATGGCCTTTATGGCTTGTTTTAATATTGACAAATTCAAAACGTTTGTGTTTGAAAGCACTTTTTTGTCCCGGTTCGATGTATCGCCGGAAAGAATTGACAAGCTGACTGAATCGGACGTAGAACTCATGAAGTTTGGGTTTGACTGGATAAAATTATTCCTTACGGGTACCGGTTCGCTAACATTGAAAAAGTTGAATTCGTAAAAAGTAAAAAATTACTTTTTACGAATTCATCAAGGGTGTTTATGAAGTCTATACTAATAAAAACAATTGACCTCGAAAATCATTTGACCTTGGAGATTTATGACGAGTCCATTGAAACAGTTGGGGACAGATGGATGGTTAATATGGTGGCCCGTATAAAGGTTCCCCTCGATGAAGCCTTGATTCAAAAAAACAAAGATTTTTCGGCAAACAGGGATAAAATCAAAAAGGCGCTTGGTAAAGAGGTTGTTTTCGAACATAAAAGCAATCGCATTTTTGTGGACGTAAACGAAAAGGAACGCATCTTTCAGGAAATGTCTGATAGTTTTATTGAAAACATCCTGCCGTATCTATCCCTCCCAAACTTTTCCGAACGGTTTTTGTTAAAAAAAATCACAGAAGAGATGAAGAGGCAGTTACTAAAAAGATGATTAACCGTTCACAGGTTCGGAGGTTCAGGGTTCAAAGGTTCAGAAATTTGAAACGTTAATTTCTGAACTCTGAACCTGTGAACGCCTGCGAAAGGTAACCCTGAACGGTGAACTCTGAATCCCTGAACGGTTTTTATGTCTTTATTCAAAAAGAGCTGTGGCTTTGTGCAGGCGCCGGACCACCCGGTCCCGGCCCAGGACGGTGAGAATATCAAACAGACCCGGGCCCGCCAGCTGCCCGGTGACGACTGCGCGCGTGCCGTTGGTCAGGATTCCTACTTTAATCCCCAATGCTTCCGCCAAGGTGCGGATTGTTTTCTCGGTTTCTTCGGCGGTAAAGGCTTTGACGGTATCCAGGCGTTCGGCCAGAAGCGGAAACCATTCTTTCAGTTTTTCATGCTTGAGGACGTTCTTTTTCAAAGCTTGGGGCTCAATGGGATAGTCTTCGGAAAAATAGGCGCGACCCCGGGTCACAAAATCGGTGGTTAAATGATAGCGGCTGCGAATCAGATCAATGGTATCAAGGTACCATGCGCGTTTTGCGGTTTCAAACTCCGGGTTCCAGATTCCCGCTTGTTCCAGCTGCTCCCGGACATAAGGTTCGATCTCTTCCAGTGGCAGAGTTCTCAGGTAATGGGCATTGATACTAATTGCTTTGGGATCGGTAAAATATTTGGGGTCGTTTTTTCTGATGTCAAAAATTGAATTGGCACGGCTGATCCCTTCCAGTGAGAATGCTTCAATAAGCTCATTCTTGGAAAAAAAGTCTCTGGAATCGGATGTTGACCATCCCAGCCGGACCAGAAAGTTTACCAGTGCCCAGGGCAAAAATCCGTGCTCTTTGTAAAAGTGCACCGCTACCAACTCCCCGTGGGTCCGCTTGGAGATTTTGGCCTTTTGCGGATCCAGCGTAAGGGACATGTGTGCAAATTCGGGAATCGGCGCTCCCAGGGCTCTGTATATGAGAATCTGCTTGTGTGTGTTGCCGAGTCCGTCCTGACCGCGGATAATGTGGGTGACTCTGTCGCGCATGTCATCAACGGCATTGGAAAGCAGGTAGAGCGGCTGCCCGTTGGTGCGCACGATTATAAAATCCTCCAGATCTGCATATCTCTTTTCAATGGTTCCATAGACGATGTCGTTAAATACAATGGAGCCTTGGGTGGCGGGCAGCTTCAATCGAATCGAATACGGGGTGCCGTCCGCTTTTCTGGCGGCAATCTCCGCGGGGGTTAAGCTGCGGCAGGTGCCGTCGTATTGGAATGTGATTTTTTTCTCAACAGCCGCCTGGCGCTTTTTTTCAATCTCTTCCTGGGGACAGAAACATTTGTAGGCATGACCGCTATCGATGAGTTTGCAGGCGGCAGCTATATGTTCATGGATGAAATCTGATTGAAAATAAGGTCCTTGATCCCAGGTAATCCCCAGCCACTTAAGGCTTGCAATAATGCCCTGGATCGATTCGGCCGATGATCTTTCCGCATCGGTGTCTTCGATTCTCAAAATGAACTTGCCGCCGGTTTTTTGGGCGAAAAGCCAGTTGAAGATGGCGGTGCGGGCACCGCCGATATGCAGGTATCCGGTGGGACTTGGCGGAAAACGTACGACGACTTCCTGTGTCATATATTACCTCATTGCGTTTAGAGCAATCACGAAAACACCCCGGTAAAACAGGCTATGCCTCGGGGCATGCGAAAGAAGGAAAGCACGAAATTTAAATACGATTTAAATTTGTTTTTCGTGTTTTCGTAATTTCGTGCTTTTCCCTCGTCGGGTGCTTCGCGCGTGATGAATATTTATTTGTTTCCAGTTTGTCCGGGCAGCCACTTCAAACTTTAAGTACTTTCGCCTTTCAGGCCGATTTCTGCGGCGACTTCCCGCATACCCATAATCGTATCCGTAATCAGCTCGGTAATCTCCATGCCCAGCATATTACAACCTTTTTCAATAATGGAGCGGTCGACACCGGCGGCGAATCTTTTGTCCTTCCATTTCTTTTTTACGGATGTGGCTTTAAGATCCATAACGCTTTTAGACGGACGAACCAGGGCTGTTGTGGCCACCAGGCCGGTCAACTCGTCGACGGCATAAAGGACTTTTTCAAGTTCTGACCGGGGTTCAACATCACTGCAGATCCCCCAGCCGTGACTGATAGCTGCCCGGATATACTCTTGGGGCCAGAGATTTTCTTTGAGAATTTCCTCGGTTTTGCGGCAGTGTTCTTCGGGAAACTGTTCATAATCCAGGTCATGAATCAGTCCGATAATGCCCCATTTATCTTCATCATCTCCCCGTTTGCGGGCCGCATAGCGCATCACTCCTTCCACTGCCAGGGCATGTTTGATGAGGCTGTCGTTTTGATTGTATTGGGTCAGAAGGGTGTAAGCTTGCGGCCGTGTGGGTATATTTGAATTCATTTTTCAATAATTTCGGATTCCAGTTTATGCGCCAAATCGAGCGCCGCCTTGATGGCATCATTAATCTTAAACAACTGCAATTTGAATGTTTTCATGGATGCCGGTGTCGCCATGATCGTTGCTTCACTGTTGAAAAGATCTTGAAGGTATTTTGCTTTTTCCGCCAATTCATATAAGTTTTCGGCGAAGATTCCGATTTCTGCAGCCCATTTTTGACGTTCGTCATCCGGAAAAGCAACCGGTTTGTAGCCCATGCCTTCCTTTAAAGCCTCTATGTCATATTCTGATGGATTTGCTATAATTTCGTACATATTAAACTCCTTTTAGATTGCTTTACAAAGTAACCTGTCGCAGATTACACTCTACACACTTCGCAACAGAAAATCCATAAAATTTATGCTATTAATCTGAAAAAATCCTTTTCCTTGACCCTAATAAACTGTTTAAATATAGTTTAATCCGTTCAGGAGTTCTGGGTTCAGGGGTTCAGGGTTCGGGGAACCTTGAACGGGGAACTCTGAACGGAGAACGCTGAACCTTTGAACGCCAACCTTTCGATTAATTCAATAGGAATAAAACGCGTTATGCGAGAGATTATCGATCTTACCAAAGACCTGATTCGATTCCAAACCGTACAATCAAAACCCCGGGAGATCAAACGATGTGCGGCATTTATTGAAAATTATTTGCATACCTGCGGGGTCGTATATAAGCGTTTTGATTACGAAAACACCCCTTCGATTCTGGTTCTTCCGCAAAACGGTTTTGCACCGGTGCTTTTGATGAGTCACATGGATGTGGTTGATGCGCCGGCGGAGCTTTTCCAACCATTGGAAAAAGATCATAAAATTTACGGCCGCGGAAGCCTTGATGACAAATATGCTGTGGCCCTGTCGCTGGTTTTGTTAAAAAATCGCCTGCAGCGGCTTAAAAAGCAAGGCTGCAGCCGGAATGATTTACCCTTTGGCGTTTTGATTACCGCAGATGAAGAAAGCGGCGGTTTCAACGGCGCCAAAAAGGTGCTGGGCGAAATTAAAACAGACTTTTGTATCGTTCTTGACGGCGGCAGTGTTGAAAAAATTATTGTTAAAGAGAAAGGGATTGCCACCGTCAAGCTCATTTCACGGGGAAAGACGGCCCCCGGTGAAAGACCTTGGCTTGGAGAGAACGCCATGGAAAAGCTGATTGACGATTTTGTAAAGCTGCGTGCATATTTTGTCAAATCAGCTCCTGCGCACCAGGACAGGGCCGTGGTTATTAATAGAGTTCATACCGGAAATTTACATGATCAAATTCCTGAATACGCAGAGGCATCTGTCGAAATTCGGTATACAGGTGAAGACGATATGGAGCGGCTTTTTTACACGATGCAAAAAGAGCTGCACAGTCAGATCGTTGTCGAGGCTGTCGAGCCGTTTTTTCCGGACGGTGAATCTTCACATTTAAAGCTGCTGTCCGGCATTTCAGCAAAAATCAGAGTTGGATTTGAAGACGGCGCCAATGACGCTAGATTTCTATCACAATTCGGTATTAATGGGATCATCTGGGGGGCTGACGGCGACCGCAGTCGGCATACTTTAAACGAGCACGTTAACATTGAGAGCGTTTATGAACTTTATCAGGTGCTCGATGCATTCATGACCTTAATTGGAGACCTTTAAATTGGAAACTACTTTGTGATCAAATGGCAGGCGTTCACAGGTTCAGAGTTCCCCGTTCAGCCTGCGACGAGCTCAGCCGAGTCGGGTTGTTCCCTTTGTTAACCTTTACTAACTACCCCCAAACCCGTAACCCGTAACCACCAACCAGTAACCCAGAACCACTGAACCCTGAACCATAAACCCTGGACGGTTCAAATATATTGCGCCATTTTCATCATGATTTCATGTTTGGGTAAAGCACCTGGAAAACTTTCCTGCAATTGGCCGTTATCAAACACCAGAATATAAGGAAGGCTCAAAATATTGTATTTCGAAGAGAGCATCGGGCTGGAGTCAACGTTCAGTTTGGCCACCCTTACCCGTCCTTTGGAGTCTCGGGCGAATTCCTCAACAACAGGAGTTGTTGTTTTACAGGTTGCACACCAGGTTGCCCAGCAATATAGCATTACCGGTAAAGGAGATTTTAAAACTTTGGCGTCGAAGTCTTGCTCACTAACCATAATGGGGCGGCCGGAGAACACCGTTTCCGTTTCCAGGTGTGCCCCACACTTACCGCACTTGGCTTTAGCATCTATTTTTTCTGCCGGGACCCTGTTTTTCGTGCTGCACGCGGTGCATCTGATTGTATAGGTGTCTTTGAAACTCATAGTTCATCTATTTTGGACAGTTTAGTGTATGGATCGGGCCGGGGACCTGCCCCGGCCCCTCTTCATATATTTTATTTTAGCAGCAACAAGGATAGACAAAACATCCGCGAGACTCAATTATATAATAGCTGCAAGGATCGATAACACAGCAGCAATGAGATGCTGCCTTCTCAGATTTGCAGGAATCGTCTGCTTGGCGGTCAGTGCTGTCGCTTTTTTCTTTTTGATGATCATCAGACATAAAATCACCTCCTCTTGCCCCGGCAAAGTCAAGCCGGGAAAAACATTTATGGGATGTCTGCTGTCATTAGTTTTGACGGTTATGCAGCACCCGAATCAAAGTATAATAACGATTTTTGCAAAGGCAATATTGATGGCGTCGTAAAAGTCCCATCTACTGCGCTTGTCCGCCTCAGGCGGGTTGTAGTATTTTTTCAGAGACTCGGCATACTACATTTAAAACCTGCGCAATTCTTAAATATATTCAACAAACCAAGGCTGTTAGCACTTACACGCCTTCCCTTCGGCATCCATTGGCACGTTTTTTGAGTGATAGCCGTTTTCCCTCTCAGGATTAAAAAATCGTTTTTCAAGTTTAATATGTACTTGGGGCTAAAGATTTTTATGAATTTGTCGATAATAAGACTGTACAGGCATAAAAATGTTTTAAAATGTCTAAAACAATTCAAGATGCAGACTAAAGCACAACCAGCATATAATTAATTAAATTGGATACATATTTAATGCCGGGAGATAAATAATGCGCAATTCAAAAGGTTTTACCCTGATAGAGCTTATAATTGTCATAGCCATCATGGGCATTATCGCTGCTATCGCCGTACCTAATTTTCTGAGCTATATGGCAAACTATAAGCTTAAAGCCGCAGCCAACGAACTTTACAGCAGCATGCAGTTTGCAAGGATAAATGCCGTAAAGCAGAATAAGGAGTGGGCGGTTGTTTTCGATACAGTCAATGGAATTTATTATGTTTGTTCAGACAACGGCGATGGTAACTGGGCAACTACTGGTGACAATATCAAAGAAAAGACCATAACGCTTTCCGATCACGCCCCGGATATCGTTTACGGTATGGGCAATGCAACCGCGAATGTCACGGTGACCGGTGATGCTTTACCCGGTGGCGCTGTGTTCGGATCAAGAGGCACTCTCAGCGTTAACGAGGGTTATTTTTACTTAACCAACAGCAAAGGTACGGCCTATGCCGTAGGTTCGGGATTAGGCGGTGCTATCGTTTACCGGCAATGGATTGGCGCTGCCTGGGGGTAGGAGGAGTAAACCAATGCAAGAGCAGTTACTCGATGGATTGAACAAAAAAGGGTTTACGATGGTCGAGCTTCTGGTGGCGATGAGCATGTCGTTAGTTGTTCTGGCGGCCGTTTATATGACTTTCAAGACCCAGCTTTACACCTTTCAATTGGCCGAGCAGACCGCTCCCGTACAGCAAAACGTGCGGGTAGCCAAGGTGTTTCTTGAACGCGACATACGCATGGCCGGTGCCAACATGGATGGTGTTGCCTATCCTTCGGAAATTCCCGCGGGGAGTCCCCCCAAAAAGAACAACGAACTGCTATATCCGGTTACCTTTGAAAACGGTACCGGTGCTGCGGGTACAGACAAACTTACAATTAAATATATTGATTATTATGCCGGCTCCTGTGGTGCGGCCACAGCTCCCGCTATCTCCTGTGACGACTTGCCCGCTCTTAGCCTTTCTGCTGTGGTAATGCCCGCAAGCTCAGCAGCGGCGAATATAGCGGAAGACCTCGATGATGCGACCTATGCGCCATGGGAAGGGGATTGTGAATGCCCCGATGGCACTACATTTGGTAATCCGCCGGAAGACAGATTCAGGGCTATTATTACATCACCGGACGGCACCCGATCAGACATCGTTTTTATTACGAATGTGAACGACACCGGCGGCATAAACAAAGTCATCAATGGCCCCTATAACGATTATGCAAACAAAGTACTGAACGGTTATCCGGCCGGCAGCACCATCGGCTTTTTTAGTGAAAGTTCATTTGTTGAAGTGGTATACGAGGTTGTTGACGAAAATGGGAGATTACTGTTGCAGCGTAACGGTGCCACGATTGCCGAAAACATCGAGGATCTCCAGTTT
>JAQBHK010000057.1:0-2921 GCA_032127815.1 Desulfobacterales bacterium | reverse complement strand
ATAATCGATGTCTGCAAAGAAAGAATCAAACGTTATGATGCAGACGCCAAGGAAGGGGGAAAAAATTATGGATAACAAAAAGAAAAAAGTTTTAGAAGCAAAAGGCTATATGGTTGGTTCAGTGGATGAATTCCTGGGGCTGAGTAAAGAAGAATTGGAATACATTGAACTTAAGCTGGCACTTAGTCAAGCTATAGCTAACCACCGAAATCAAAGCAAGTGGACTCAAGTTCAACTGGCCAAAAAATTAAAATCAAGCCAATCCCGGATTGCCAAAATGGAAAAAGGAGATCCATCAGTTTCCATAGACCTTCTTGTAAAATCTCTACTTGCCATGGGAGAAACTAAAAAAAGTATTGGAAAAATGATTACTTGATCTGCCATCTTTCTCCTTTTCTAAATGGCCCTAATTTTATAGAAGCAACATCTGGGTACCTAAGCGAAATTTGGATAGAATCCAAAACTTTTATATGCGATTATGCGGCCAAGGCTGTACAAAAACTCGTTTAATGTTGCAAAAACTCACTTTGATTTTGACAACTTATTGATATCATGTTGCTTTTACCTACTCCGGGCTTCGGCACCATTTTATAAACGTTTTCAGTATTTTACTGAAAACGTTTTTTCTTTAGATTTTGTCGCTTTAGATACCAAGGTGCCTTATTAATTTTTCCAGAGCCGCTCTGTGCTTTTCGAACCTCATCTTTTCAATTTTTTCGTATGCATATCAGAGATTCACTGTTAACAATAGCCATCGCCTCCAATTTAATCTCTTGCTTTTACTACAGATATTTATATCCGTGGATGGACACTAACTAGTGTCCATCCATAAATAAGTTGGAAAACTTATAACAAGGGGGTAAATTCATGAAAAATGATTTGAAACATAAATTGTACATGGGGTTTTGCGGTTTAAGGATGCGAATACCGCCGGTGCTTTCAGAAATAGGGTCGAAGAAAGGTGCCAAGGGTGCCAAGGCAAATGCAGCTTGTTTATCGAAAAAGGAGCGCAGAATCCATCATTTTATCGTTATGAAAATGGCGGTTGTCAAAGATCCTATTACAGCAGAGTTGATCGCCGACGAACTAGGGATGCCAAATGATCATGTGTATGAAATTATTAACAAACTTGAAAACTTAAAAACATTCATTTATCGAGGCGATGGTAAGGGAATAAATTGGGCTTATCCTCTTTCTCTTGAAAACACAGGTTTCAGAATGACAGCCTCTTCCGGCGAGCAATTTTTTGCCGCCTGAGGCGCTGACGCATTCGCGGCTCCCTTCGTGTATGGGAGATTACAAAAAAAGAAATTGTCTTTTACTATTCAGGCAAAATGTGCCAATAGCGGCAGGCAGATAGAGATCGCCCTTGACAGCGAACTGAATATTACAAATGTGACTGCCGGATCCGATCCTATGTTCTGCGTACCAATAGTGCCTCTTGCAAAAACAAAGAGCCCAAGCATTGTGGATGTATTCTGACGAAAGTCACTACTTTTCTGGTCAGAAGAGGATGTAAGAGAATATAAAAAGAAAGCGCGCGATCTTAGAGTATATATGAACCTAAGTAAAAGAGCTCTTGCGGGTGTCAAAAGAATGCAGACATCGATTTTCGGTTTTGATGAAATATAAATTGAGAATTATCTTTGAATGGTCACTATAAGATGTTAAAGCCCTCTATACCGGAGTAAAACTCCACTATCTCAAGATTAACACGCTTGAATAAATATGACATTTACTCTAAAAAAAACGGTTTGTAGCCTAACATTTTTTTATGCTCTCTTTCTTGTTAACAGGTTGCACATTCATGCAACTTAGGGAAGAAACAAAAATCATACGAAATTCCACAATCCTGGTCGGGAATGTGACGAGCACTCTTTCTTTCCGGGACATGCCGGTCGTTGTCGCCGCGTATTCCAAAGAGAAGAATAAGAGAACAATTGTTCATTACACGAGACTTCATGAACTGGGATCTTATGAATTAATAGTTCCGAGATTCGCAATGTGCGTCCAGGGCAATACGAGCATGCAATGACCATCGAACTTGTGGACTTCCCGGATGCCCCTTAGATTATAACTCAAGTTTCTATGTTATGAGAATGAGGATCGCGCCACAGAAACATCTAAATTATATAACGTTATAATAATTATCATGAAAATAGAAAACCTTATTGGGGAAGAGTTATGTAGCTCTATTAGCGAAATTCGCGAAAGTTCAGAAAATTATGATGAATTAGTATTCTTCAGCAAAGATATATCCAACTGGAATAGAATCCTAACTGAAAAGCTTGGCCCTCCACTAATTTCTGCAGAAGAAATTGAAATTGAGGGTTCTTCCGAAGAAATAATATCATCAAAAAAGGATACTGCATTAAAACATGCAAATTCTTTTGGAGGTATTTGTAAAGGCCAGACTCTCTACTATGGCACATACAATTCGACTGTGATTTTAATTATGATCTGGCCTTGGCAGGACAAGGAGCATGTGACTCTAAAAAAAATCATCTTATAAAAAGGACTGGTGCGGACATTCCTTCAAGTACGGCAGAAGTTGAAAGGATACTCAAAACGATGATACAATCGTTTGAAAGCAAACACTTGCCCCCTTGTCTCAGTTCAAGCCGTGTAGGCGCAACCCTTGGCCTCTCTCAACCAAATTGGAGAAGAACCAATAATAATAGATAATGGTCGATATTGGTATTTTTTAGGAGATAAAACCTTCACGCGATTATATTGATAACATCGGATCTTCTTAATATATCTAACAAAAATACCCTTTCATAAAATCCTGTATTTAGAATTAGTTGCTTGAAACGGCATGATAATAACTATAAAAATCAGCCAATTACAAATCCATAACGTGCGGTTATCAAGCGAGTACAAAACCTGTCTCGACTGGAATTGACTCTTTAACACTGACC
>JAQBHK010000056.1:0-3191 GCA_032127815.1 Desulfobacterales bacterium | reverse complement strand
GCCTTAAATCTTTATTGGAAAAATTAGAGGAGGTTCTGAAGGACTAAGCGGAGATCGTCAAGCAGTTGCGCCCGGCTGCTTTGCTTTTAAACATCAGCTCATCCGCCCGTTTGACAATCTCTTCCATAGTGTCATCCGTTTTTGCCATGGTCCCGCCGGCAGAGACCGTGACGCTGATTTTTTTTTGATCAACGGCGACAGACGATGCTTCCACCAACTGCCGCAATCTGCCGCCAATCTGATATAAGCTTTTTGCATCTACATTCCGCATGATACCGATAAATTCTTCACCACCCCAGCGTCCAATCAGATCAAACGGCCGGACACTGGCGACAAGTGCATCCGCCACAGATTTCAATACCGCATCACCGACATCATGTCCGTAGGTATCGTTTATATTCTTAAAATGATCGATATCCATGTAAAGCACGGCGAAGGGCCAGTTAAATCGAGCCAGTTCCTGAAAACGGCTTTCAAGCTCCATTTGAACATATCTTCGATTGGCCAGCATGGTCAGAGTATCCGTCAGTGAAAGCTTTTCCAGTTCTTTGATTCTCATAAGAGTCGCTGATTTTGAACTGATATCACTGAATAGTTCCAAAACACCGATGATCGATCCTTTGGCATCTCTGATGGGTGTGATACGAATCGCCACCGGGATTCTGCGCCCGTCTTTATGGTGCAGATACAGCTCCGCTTCGCCCGCGGAACTGTCGGCGACAGGCATTTCAAGCGGACAGAGGGCGTCACACAGATTGCGGCCCTCATCGTCGCGAAAGGTCAGAATGCTCTCTGTACAGAATTTGCCCAAGACTTCGCCGGCCGTAAAACCGGTTATATTTTCAGCAGCTTTATTCCAATATCTAATCGCCTTATTATTATCTACAAAGCAGACGCCGTCAAAAAGGTTGTCCATCAATTCCTTATAATTGATACCTATTTCATCCATAATCATGTTCCTCAACCGGTTTTATAGCTGTTCTTATAATAAGTTTCACCCGCCGGATTTGCAGAGTGAGTAATATCTTAAGCAGCCCTGGAACCACTCGCGCATGTCGGCGGTAAAACCGGACCAGCGCGTCCCTAAGGCCTGTCCCCGCGCTGTGTCGGCGTTGCCTTCTCCTATTTTACCGTCTATGGGTGCAATGTCAACCTGGCAGCGCACCGGGATGTGGCGGCGCAAATCGGGCTGCCGGGTAGCGATCAGCGCCAGCGCGGCCAGGCCGCCTCTTTTGAGAAGAGCCAGAAAAGCAGTGTGGCCCCCGACGGTACTGACCATGACTTCTTTTATGGGAGTAAGGCGTACAGCCTCGAGCACGCCGGTATGCTTGTTGGAAATGTTGTCGGATCCGACATAACTGACCCCTTAAAGAGAGCAGCATGGTCGACCCCTGAAAGCGCGGGTTGATCTCCAGCGCCAGAACCTCGTCGCCGTTTAAGAGGAAATCCATGCCAAAGATTCCCAGACAGCAATTGAACGCAGGCCCGCTCAGACCCAGGTCCCCTGATATCTACTTAAGGCATCTTTCAAATGGTACAGATTTTTTATCATCGTTTTTTTACAACGGGAAAACCTATTTCGATGTATCTACAACTCCGTAGATGTAACTTTTTACGACGCCATCAGCGTTGATCAATGGGGAGATAATCCGTAATAGGAGGTCCGGCATAGACCTGACGCGGCCGTCCGAGCTTCCACATGGGATCGTCCATGCTCTCTTTCCACTGCGCGATCCATCCGGGCAGCCTGCCGATAGCAAACATGACCGTAAACATATTGGTGGGAATGCCCATGGCCCGCAGCACAATACCGCTGTAAAAGTCAACGTTGGGATAAAGATTTTTTTCAATAAAATAATCATCCGTTAAGGCGACTTCTTCCAGTTCCTTGGCCAGGTCGAGCAACGGATCGTTGATATTAAGCTCTTGAAGGATATTGTCACACATTTTTTTAATTATTTTGGCGCGGGGATCATAGGCCTTGTAAACCCGGTGGCCGAACCCCATAAGCCGGAAGGGGTCTTTTTTGTCCTTGGCCTTTTCAACAGCCCGCTTATGATTACCGCCGTCTCTTTGAATCTCTTTCAGCATGTCAATCACGGCCTGGTTGGCGCCGCCGTGCAGCGGCCCCCAGAGGGCGGAGATTCCGGCTGAAATAGCAGCGTAAAGATTGACCCTGCCGCTGCCCACCAGCCTTACGGTGGAAGTCGAGCAGTTCTGCTCATGATCGGCATGCAGAATCCAAAAAACGTCCAATGCTTTCGCCAGCGTCTCATTGACCTGATAAGGCTTGACCGGCGTATCAAACATCATGTTCAGAAAGTTGGCCGAGTACCTGTAATCGGGACGGGGATAAACGACCTTGTGACCTCTGGATATCTTGTATGCCATGGCCGCCATGGTGCGCACCTTTGAAAGCAGCCGGATAACGGTAATGTTGATCTCTTCTTCAATTGTCTGCAGTACGGGATAGAAACTTCTTAACGCATTTGCCATGGATGAAAGGATGCCCATGGGGTGCGCACCCCTGGGGAAATTCTGATAAAAAATCTGCATGTCCTCATGCACCAGGGAATTATCATTGAACAGAATCGAAACCTGCCTGAGTTCTTCTGCGGTGGGCAACCGGCCGTTGATCAGCAGGTAGGCGGTTTCGATAAAACTGGAATGCTCGGCCAGTTGTTCAATCGGAATGCCGCGATAGCGTAAAATACCTTTTTCCCCATCCATAAAGGTAATGGAACTTGTGCAGCTGCCGGTGTTGGCATAGCCCGGATCGAGGGTAATCAGTCCGGTCCTGGAGCGCAGTTGCGATATATCGATGGCCTTTTCACCTTCGGTACCTGTAACAATCGGGAATTGATAAGTTTTGCCCTCAAATTCAAGTTTTACATATTCACTCATGATGTATCCTTTTATCATAATTTTTTGCACAACAATGTATGCAATTTTTGGTGAATATACAAGAATGTAGTCTCCCGGTCAAGTCACCAGTTGAAATTGGGAAAGACGTGGTTTACATGCTGAAACCGATATGTTAGTATTATATTAACATCAATTATTTAGCCACTAAGTACATGTATTCATAAATACGGTAACGTATTAAATTTGGTGTCGGGTTTCAGTGTTCAGGTGTCAGGAATGGGAATCGCTAGAGCCGAAATCTGACACCCGACACCTGAAACCTGAAT
>JAQBHK010000055.1:0-26465 GCA_032127815.1 Desulfobacterales bacterium | reverse complement strand
GGCCCCTGAACTTAATAAAATAGTCGGCCCCGGATAACAGGGTCATTGCCAGGGCCACCCATAAAAATACGGACCCGATTGCATGAAAATCGATGGTAAAATGTTGATAATGTATTAAAAGAGGTATTATGGCGGCTATCTGAAACCCGGTTTTATATTTTCCAAGACGGGATGATGAGATTTCCTGCCCCTGTTGGGCGGCAATATTTCGCAGGCCGGTAACAGCAAGCTCCCGCCCGATGATAATGCAAACTATCCAGCCCGGAATCCATCCCAGCGACGCCAGCATGATAAAAGTGGTAGAAACCAGCAGTTTATCTGCAAGCGGATCCATGACCTTGCCGAAAGTCGATACAAGCCCCTTGCGCCTTGCAAAAAAACCATCCAGAAAATCGGTTATGGCCGCAAAACTGAATAAAACGGCAGCCACAAACGCAAACAACTTGCCGGGAAACAACAGCAAAATTACAATCAGCGGAACTGCGGCAATGCGAAACAGGGTTAGAGTATTGGGGTTGCTAAATATCTCTTTCATCTATCCACTCGAAAACATAGTCCTTACATCTAAAGTCGTCGTTTTCTATTTTGTTTGTGATTTTTCCCAGTCGTCAAGAAAAGCTTTGATACCCTTGTCTGTCAGTGGATGGGCAGCCAGCTTGGCTAACACGTTAAAAGGGATGGTGGCAATGTCAGCTCCGATAAGGGCTGAATCCAGAACATGTAAAGGATTGCGCACACTTGCCACAATGATTTCGGTATCAAAGGCATAATTACTGTATATTTCTACAATCTGTTCGACAAGCAGGAGCCCGTCCTGAGCCAGGTCATCGAGACGACCGATAAACGGACTGACAAAGGTCGCACCGGCTTTGGCCGCCATCAGAGCCTGTAAAGGTGAAAATACCAAAGTTACATTTGTTTTAATTTCCTCTTGAGTAAGTTGGCGGGTTGCCTTCAAGCCGTCAACCGTCATGGGAACCTTTACAACGATATTTGCGTGAATCCCTGCCAGATCCCGAGCTTCCTTGATCATGCCTTCGGTATCAAGACTGATAACCTCAGCACTGATGGGACCGTCCACTATTGCACAAATCTCTTGGATGATCTCTTTAAAATCACGTCCTTCTTTGGCGATGAGACTCGGATTGGTAGTAACGCCGTCAACCATCCCCATACTGTGGGCTTCTTTGATTTCGTTTATGTTTGCTGTGTCAATAAAAAATTTCATCTGGTAAAACCTCCTGTGTAATTACTGCGGAATTTATTACCTCAAATGATCGTAAACAACTCGAATTTCGCTCAATTGAGGTATCATTTTAAACGCATGTCAATAAATTTATCTCTGCATTCCGGGCTGCAGAAATACAAATCCTGGCCACCGGTCTTTAGATGTACACCGTCTCTTTGGGGGAAATAGACTTCGCATACAGGGTCTTTAATCATCACGTCATCGATCTCACCGGCGGCTTGGCCGGCAAACGTTTTTGAGGTTGATGCGCTTGGCAGCATCCAGGACTTCAACATCCTGTAACAAAGGTATATTAAACCCAAAAAGATCAGTAGTCGCATTGATACTCAACCACCCTTTGCCTATCTTCTCCCAGATTATCTAAAAGATGCCGTACATTTTTTTTGTAAACCGGGTGAATAAATGTGGGATCTATATCACATATAGGCTTTAACACAAAGCATCTTTTATGCATTCGAGGATGGGGAATCACAAGTAAAGATGTTTTAAGCACTAAATCATCATAGAATATTATATCCAGATCCAGAATCCTGGGGCCAAACCTTATCGTGTCACGAACTCGACCGGCACTGCGCTCAATTGACTCTAATGTTTTTAACAGCTGAAAAGGATCGAGGGTGGTTTCAATTTTGAGCACTGCGTTGACAAACCAATCCTGATCAAGATAGTCAACCGGCTCGGTTTTATAAAACTTTGAAATGTCAATTAGCGCGGCTGTACCGGTCCTTATCAGGGCATCAATACCATTTTGGCAGTTTGAACGTTTGTCTCCGATATTGGATCCGGTACCAATGTAAACCGTATGCTTTTTCATGTGCGATCGTGCCATAGGGGTCAGTAAATATCCTGGTCCAGCGGGCCAGGCTTTGGCTCACCCCATAGGGGTGCAGCTATCTCAAATGGAGTAAACTAAATTCCAAATATCAAATTGCAAATTACAAACAAATCACAATGACCGAAATTCAAAATAACAAACTTTGGAATTTCCTTGAGATTTGCTTGCCCGCCGTCTTTTTGGCGGGGTGCTTGTAGTTTTGAGCTTGTTTGTTTTTTGCTTGCCCGCCGTCTTTTTGGCGGGGTGCTTGGAATTTGTGATTTTAGACACAAAGCTCTGAGGCAGAGCCGGAGAACTCTGACCCGACCCAGAGGACCAGGTTTTTCAGGACTAAATAAATTTAGTCCTTCTCGGTCCTATTCTTTTTCTGCAATGCGATTTTCTGTTTCAGCCGTTCGATCAACTGGGCCGGGGAATCCTTTGCAAGAATATCGCCAAACTGAGTCCGGTAATTCTGAATCAGGCTGACCCCTTCTATATTCACATCATAAACCTTCCAAAGTTCATTGCGCTTCAACATGCTGTAAACAATCGGGATGTCCCCATTGCGTCTGAGTATCTTGGTCGTAACACGGGCTTTTGAGTCTGATACCATTTTCTGGCCCAGATAAAGAACTTTCTCTTCTTCGTAGCCCCCTTGAATCTTATCGACATAAGTGTTTTCAAGTAATTCCGCAAAAAGACCGGTAAACTCTTTTCTTTGCTGCAGAGTGAATTTTTCCCAATTGCGGGCCAGGGCCAGTTGACTCATTATCTCAAAATCAAAGTCTTGCCTGATAGTCTCCCAAATTTTCTCCCGTTGTGCATTTCTTTGGACGGCATCCTGATACTGCGGATCGTTCAATATGCCGAGGACCTGATCGACAGGCAACTTAAGTGCATCAAGGGGTTCAATGCCGTTTGCTGAGCAGGGTATAGTGACAATCAATGCAAAGATTACGGACATGATTTGTTTTCTCATAATTTTTCCTTTTAATAAATTCAGACCTCGTCATTCATCAGATATAAATGACCGTAGACCTTATATATATTGCGGAATTGCAAAAGAATGGACCTCCGGTCGGTCTGGGTTAGGAGGTTCAGCGTTCAGGGTTCAGGGTTAAGCGCTTCGCGCTTTTCCCCTATACCATTGATTCCATAGTGGTAATTAAATGAGAGATCAACCTCTGAACCTTGAACCTTTGAACCTTTGAACCTAACCTTTTGATTAGAAATGGAGCGTTTTGTACAAAATTTTCCCCGTAACCTGTCATTATTCGCGAAGTCTGAAATTAGACCCCGCCAAACACATACTTGCTGATCAACGCCTCCAGATCAATGGCTGATTCGGTCTCTATGATCATACCACCCGGATTAAGGATCTCACCCGAGCCGCCGGGAGTCAGTTTGATATATTTATCTCCGATCAGGCCCGCGGTCTTAATCGAGGCGATAACATCATCGTTCAAAACAACGCCGTTTTGAATCTTCATCTTTACAACCGCCACCATTTCTTTTTTGTCCAGCGAGATGGCATCGACTTTGCCGATTTGAACCCCGGCCACTTCCACCGAAGCCCCGTTTTTGAGTCCTGCAATAGACTGAAATTGCGCACTGACAGAATAGCAATCTGGTCCGAACCATTCCATTTTGCCAAGCCTAACGGTCAGATATCCGACACATATTATGCCGATGAGCACGAAGATACCTACTGCTGTTTCGACTAATGACCTGTTCATGGATCCCCCCATCGATTAACAAATTTTAAATTCAAATAATTCTTTTTGAGCAGATTCGGCAACGGCAACTACGTGCTCTATCTGGCTGTCTTGCTGTGCTTCCGCAAACCCCACGTCGACCGCAAAACAGAATTCAGGATACGGCCGTATCCCGATAATATCTTCTGCTTTTAGTTCTTTAGCCAGTTTATCACAAACCACCCGGGTTTGATCAATATCGGTATTTGGAAGGACTGCAATAATTTTGTCTAACCCGTATCGGAAACAGATGTCAGTGATTCTCAAACGGTTTAATATCTGAGCTGATAAATTTTTCAGCACGGTCTGGACTTCCCCATGCCCTATGGTTTCATTTATCTCTCCCATATTCTTGATTGATAATACAATGATGGAAAAAGCAACCTGGTGGCGTTGCAGCCGGGCCATCTCTTCCAAAAATCTTTTCTCTCCATGCAATTGGGTCTTCATGCCGGTCAGATCGTCGCGGCGGCTTTCCAGGCCCCTGATAAACTGTTGAACCACAGGATCAGTAGTTTGCTGGATCTCCGCGGGGGTTCCTTCAATGATAACCCGTCCTTCTTCCAGCATGGCCACGCGCTGCGAGAAATAGAAAATATCCGGTATTTCATGGCTCACCACAACTCCCGTGAACCCAAACTTTTTTTGATAGTCTGCAATCATGCTGTGCACGGCGTTTTTGCGAATCGGATCAAGCCCGGTAGTAGGTTCATCAAACAGGACAATCTCCGGATCGGTCACCAGGGCTCTGGCAAGCGCCACTCTTTTTTTCATGCCGCCCGAGAGTTGGGCAGGATACTTATCGTCAATATCGCGCAGGTCCAGCTGTTGCATTATGTTCCGAATCCGTTTTTTGATCTCGGCTGCGGGTAAAGATTGCTTTTCTTTAAGGGGCAGAGCAATGTTGTCAACAACAGACAAGGAATCGAAGAGAGCCGAACCCTGAAACAGGTAGCTTATTTTGCTTTTAAAGACCAGGCGTGCGCTCTTTTTCATTTCTGCAAGCGGCTGTCCCTTGAAAAGAATTCTACCTGAATCAGGTTTCAAAAGGCCTATAATATGCTTTAGCAAAACGCTTTTGCCAACACCGCTTTTTCCGATGATGGTGGTGACCTCTCCTCTGTAAATGCTCAGATTTACACCATTCAGGATCGGTTTGGAGCCGAATTTTTTAAAAACGTTTTCAAGTTCGATAAGTGGTTGGTTCATAAGCCTTTATAGTAAAAAAGATGTCAGTATATAATCGACGATCAGGGTCAGAACACAGGAAGCGACGACGGCTGAAGTCGTTGCCTGACTTACACCTTTGGCTCCGAAACCATCGGCCCTGGTATGGGTAAAATATCCTTGGAAGCAGCAGATAGTGGTTACAACTGCCGAAAAAACAAGCGATTTAATAAACCCGCCGGAAACATCCTTCATCAGGACACTCGATTGGACTTTGGCAAAATAGATTCCGGGGTTTATGCCCAGCAAAATCGAACCTGTAAGATATCCTCCGAAAATACCGACCACGTCAAAAATTGCTGTAAGCAAAGGAAAACTGATGAAAGCAGCAGCCATTCGCGGGCTGAACAAAAAGCGTACAGGGTCGATATCCATTGTCTCCAGTGCATCGATTTGTTCGGAGATACGCATTATTCCAATCTCTGCAGCCATCGCCGAGCCGGCCCGGCCTACAACCATAATAGCGGTCAGCACCGGGCCCATTTCACGGATCAATGTAAGGGCAACGGCCGCACCCAGCAGCCCTTCCGATCCGAATTGCACAAGGGTATAATATCCCTGAAGCCCGAGAACCATGCCCGTAAATGCTCCCGTCAGACAAATCACAAAGACAGATTTTGTGCCTATAAAATAGACTTGCTCAATAATTTTGGATATTTGCAAGGGGAGAGAAAAGATGTGAAAAAAGCCGTAAGAAAAAAAGATGGCAATTCTTCCCATCTCCTGGATCGGGAAAATAGCCAGTCTGCCAAGAGCGGCCAGCGTGTTTTTTGCAACAGCAAAGCGCATCAGTAATCGTATCCGGCTAAAGAAAACAGTATTCAGATGATGTTTTTACAATAAAATTCCATGCCTTTATGTGGTGTTTTATCATTCTGCCTTATAAAGAAAATAGCCCGGTGAGTCAATCGGAAACATTTTATACAAAATTAACTGACCGGCAACAGATAGTCAGCAAGACGGGAAGATGTTTTGCGCAAATTTAGACTCAAAAGCCGTGAAATTCCTTTGAGGATTTTTATGCCGATTTCAGGATGGTTGTTTAGTATTTCATCGAAGTTTTTCTGTGTTAATGTGAGAAAAGAAGTTTCTGTACGGGCTTTAGCCGTTGCCGACCGGGGAAAATTATCAATAACTGCCATTTCACCAATTGAGCGTCCCTTTGGTAACGAGGCAATTACGACTTCATCGCCAGGTGAAGATTCCTTAATAATATCAACTACTCCCTCCATTACAAAGCAGACGGACTCGCCTCGATCACCTTCCCGAAAAAGAATACCACCTACTTCGATTTCCGCATAATCCATATGCTCGGCCACAATTTTTAATTCCTCTTCTCTGAGCCCGTCAAATAAGGGCGAGTATATAAGCGAGTCAATGATAGTCTGTTTTATTTCTTTTTCGCTTTTTGACTGAGTCTTTTTCATTTTACTGTCTTCTGCTTAGATTTGATGGTCTCGTCTGAGCGAAAACGCTCTATTGAAAATTGTCAGGGGTCGGGGATCGGGAATGCATATCAGCTCAAGTCAGTACCACCGGTTTCGCCGGCAGTAACGACTTTTGATCAACACTGCCCAAAGGTTCAGAGATTATTCACACCGTCTTCCAAAGTTAACCGTTTCTTATCACCTCGTATACCTTTTCAAGGGCTTCATCCAGTTTCTCCGGTTTGGTTCCGCCGGCCTGGGCCATATCCGGTCTGCCGCCGCCGCCACCGCCCACTACCGCCGCCACCTGCTTGACAATTCGGCCGGCATGAAACCGATCGGTCAGATCTTTAGTAACGATGACGATCAGCAGGGCCTTGGCTTCTGCGACACTTCCCAGGACAACGATGCCCGACTTTATTTTATCCTTGAACCTGTCGGCCAGGTCTCTCAAGGCTGCCGGCTGGTCAACCGCAACCTTTTTGGCAAGGACCTTGACACCGTCAATGACTTTAACATCAGCTTCGATGTCATCGACCGATGTAGAGGCAATTTTCACCTTTAAAAGATCGACTTCTTTTTCAAGAAATTTCTGATGGGATAATATTTTCTCAAGCCTTTGGGGCACCACTTGGGGTCTTTCTTTGAGCAGGCGGGCTGTATCATCCAGCAATTTTACAGTTTTTTGAATGTGAGTCAGGGCAGCCCCGCCGGTCAGGGCTTCGATCCGCCTCACGCCTGAAGCCACGCTCGATTCTTCGATGATTTTGAAAAGACCGATATCTCCGGTAGCTCCTGTATGCGTTCCACCACAAAGTTCCTTGCTGAAATCGTTTAAAGAAACCATCCTGACCCGGTCACCGTACTTTTCTTCAAAAAGTGCGGTAGCACCTGTTTTGAATGCTTCTTCAGCCTCCATCTCCACGGTCTCAACCGGTACGTTTGCACGCACCCGCTGGTTGACGATGGTTTCAATTTCTATCAGTTCTTCAGGAGTAGTCTGGTAAAAGTGGGTAAAATCGAAGCGCAGCCTGTCCGCTGCCACCAGAGATCCGGCCTGTTTGACATGATCACCAAGAACTTTGCGCAAGGCAAAATGAAGCAGATGAGTGGCTGTATGATTGCATTCGGTGGAACTACGCGCGGTCTTGTCGACCGTAAGGGTTACATTCTGCTCTTTTACAATTTTTCCTGAAACGATTTCTCCTATGTGAATGATAAGTCCGGTCGGATCCTTGATCGTATCGGTAACCGACATCTCAACATCCGGGCCGGTAATTTTTCCAATGTCACCGACCTGACCACCGGCCTCGCCGTAAAAGGGCGTGGCTGCGGTGACAACTTCAACCTGCCGGCCGCTGCCCGCCTCGGAGACTTCCCGGCCTTTTTGCACCAGAAGAAGAACTTTTGAGTCACAGGTTATCGCATCGTAGCCGACAAACTCCGGCATGAGGCCTCGGGCCGAAAGGTTTTTGTAAGCTTCGCTGATTTCGGCAAACGCCGCCATTGATCTGGACTTGGCGCGCTGCTGTTCCATGGCGCTGTTAAATCCACCCATGTCAAGATCCATTTCTTCATCCCTGACTATGTCCTGGACAATATCCACCGGGAACCCGAAGGTATCATAAAGCTTAAAAATCAAATCTCCCGGCACCCGGGTTTGACCTTTGGCTTTTAGATCTTTAATACCATCGTTTAAAAGCCTGAGGCCGTGATCAAGTGTTTCTGAAAAGCGTATCTCTTCGTTATTGATCACATTGGTGATATATGCCTTGGCATTAACAAGGTCGGGATAAGCCGGTTGCATGATATCAAAAACTACTTCTGCGGTTTTATGGAGAAACGGATCGGTCAGGCCGATGTTGCGGCCATAGCGAATCGCCCTGCGCATGATGCGGCGCAGCACATAACCTCGGCCTTCGTTGGAAGGCATGATACCGTCGCCGATAAGAAATGCAGCGGCTCTGCTGTGGTCGGCAATGACTTTCATAGCCACATCCGCTTCCCGCGACTGCCCCAGCCGCTTTTCAGTAAGATCTTCTACTTTTTGCATGATGGGCCGGATCAGGTCGATATCATAATTCGTGGGCACGTCCTGAATGAGGGCAATCAGCCGTTCCAACCCCATCCCGGTGTCAATACTCGGTTTGGGAAGCGGATCCATCTTGCCGGATGCTTCGCGGTTGAACTGCATAAACACCAGATTCCAGATTTCCAGATACCGGTCACATTCACATCCGACCCCGCAATCCGGCCGGTCGCAGCCATATTTTTCTCCGCGGTCCATGTGAATTTCACTACAGGGACCGCAGGGGCCGGTATCGCCCATGGCCCAGAAATTATCCTCTTCACCAAACCGTAAAATCTTTTCCTCCGGCACCCCGATGTTCTTATGCCAGAGTTCATGGGCCTCGTCATCGTCAAGATAAATCGAAACCCAGAGCTTGTCTGCGGGCAATCCGTAGCCGTTTGTCAGCAAATCCCAGCCAAAATCTATGGCTTTTTCCTTGAAGTAATCACCAAAAGAAAAATTGCCCAGCATCTCGAAAAAGGTATGATGCCGGGCGGTATAGCCGACGTTCTCAAGGTCGTTATGCTTACCTCCGGCGCGCACGCATTTTTGAGACGTAGCCGCCCTGACATACCCTCTTTTTTCTTCGCCTAAGAAGCAGCGTTTAAACTGTACCATACCGGCATTGGTAAACAGCAAGGTGGGATCGTCGGATGGAACAAGCGACGAACTTCTTACAACCTGGTGGTCATGCTTTTTAAAATATTCAAGAAATTTTTTGCGTACTTCGTTGCCAGTCATAGATTGCTCCATTTGTGTGCTAGTTTCTTTATTTGTCAGTCTCTGTGACTTGCTCTTTGATTTTTGAAAGTCCCAATGCTTCTCTTGTCTTGGTCAATATCGCATCGTTGATATCTGCATTTTCCTTTAAAAATCTAATTACGTTTTGTCGTCCCTGGCCGATTCGCTCCCCTTGGAATGAATACCAGGAACCGCTTTTATCTATCACGCCGGCATCCGCACCCACGTCAAGAAGGTCGCCGATTTTCGAGATGCCTTCACCATACAAAATATCGAATTCAGCGTCCATAAAGGGGGGTGCCATTTTATTTTTGACAACACGCACTCTTGTGCGATTTCCCACAATCTCCTGGCCCTCTTTAATCGAGCCGGTCCGGCGGATGTCGAGTCTGACCGAAGAATAGAACTTAAGCGCATTTCCTCCGGAGGTTGTCTCCGGATTTCCAAAGACAACACCGATTTTCATGCGAATCTGATTAATAAAAATAACCGAAGTCTTGGTTTTGCTGATAGTCCCGGTCAGCTTTCTTAATGCCTGGGACATTAGCCGGGCCTGAAGCCCCATGTGGGAATCTCCCATCTCCCCTTCAATTTCGGCCCTGGGAACCAGCGCAGCAACCGAATCGATGACGATGATATCTATGGCACCGCTTCTGACCAGCATATCGGTAATCTCTAAGGCCTGTTCCCCGGTATCAGGCTGAGCAACCAAAAGTTCGGCACAATCAACGCCAAGTCTTTTGGCATACGCAGTGTCCAGGGCATGCTCAGCATCGATGAAAGCGACAATACCGCCCTTTTTTTGGGCCTCGGCAACAGCATGCAGGGCCAGGGTTGTTTTGCCGGATGATTCCGGCCCATAAATCTCAGTAACCCTGCCCCTGGGAATACCCCCTATTCCCAACGCTTTGTCAAGAGCAAGCGAACCGGTCGGTATGACCGGCACATCTAAAATGGGACTGCTTCCCAGCTTCATGATAGAGCCTTTGCCGAACTGTCGCTCTATCTGAACCATAGCGGTTTCGACCGCTTTTTCCTTCTCCGGTGAAATATTCATGATATCCTCCTAAAATGAAGTGCTTAATATTTATCAATTTACAAGAGTGTTTTGTATGATGAATTCGATTTTTTACGAATTCATCAGATGTGTCTCCATCAATTTTGTATATACAGCCCCGGTAGGTTTCAGTTCGCTCTTGAACAAAGCAACCGTACCGGTAACAAAAGGCGCTGATTCAAAGCCTGCAAATTCTTTGACAGCCTCCAGTAGCCTTTTCGGGTCGATTTTGTTTTTGACGCGACCTAAGGTTAAATGTCCCTTAAACTCTCTTTTCTCCTCTGGGAAACCGTTTGCCGCCAACTTTTCGTCAAGCGTTTTTTGCAATTTCCGCAATTGGTTGATTTGGCCGGCAAGGCCCACCCAGATCACACGGGGACGCTTTATACTCGGAAAGGCCCCTATCCCTTTTGCAGCTATCGATATCGGTGCAAACCGATTAGCTGATTCAAATATCGCCTGGTTGATCTTTTCGGTCTGCACCTTCTGGATGTTACCTAAAAATTTGAGAGTAAGGTGAATGTTCTGCGGACGAACCCAGCGCACTTTAAATCCATAGGGCTGAAGCCTTTCCTGAATCCTGCTGATTGAATCAATTATTTGTTCAGGAAGTTCAATCGCTATAAATGTCCTGATAGTCTCTGACATGGTAATTTGATGATCTCGTAAAAAGTCACGAATTCAACATCCAGTATCTACGAAGGTAATGTAAACTGCGGCTCCCCTATTAAAAATTCGCCCTTTAAAATCCACTCTTTCAGTATTTCTGCAACCTCACGCGCCCTGACAATACTGGAAAGCGGTACTGTTTGAACTTCTTCTCCTCTGAATTTTATATGCCCGCTTTTCAGTTCAGCGTAGCTGACTTTCCCGTAACTTTTCGAAATTCCGTTGGGATAATCGTGTCCATAATCGACTATCTGGGTAAATAGTTCTTCATCCGATACGGCCGTGTAATGCACAATCTCTTCGTTCAATATGGGGATGGGGATGCCCAACCCCACGGACATTGAGCAGCCATACCCCTGAAGACTGGCGCCCACCAGCCACCTGGGGCTCATTTTTTGCAGATCTCCCATGACCCAAAGGGTGCCGGCCGGCGTCAGGGGGATCCCCCTTTTTGTTCTCTTGGCAGCAGGTTTATGCTGAGTACCGTGCCAGGTAACATACCCTTGCGCCCCGCCCAAAAAAATGCGGGTTCCCAGACCGATAGTCTTGTAGTAAGGATCATTGAACAGCGGGCTGAGCTGTCCCGCTGAACAGTAATTTGCATTCGCGGCGTTGGGCTTTAAAGTGCCCATATATGTATAAACGGTTCTATTTAATAGATTTACAGCACAGTTATAGTTCTGATAGGCATTGCGCGGATTACAAAGTACGGCGTTGGGAAGTTTTCGCAGAGTAACCTCCTTTTCGATCTTGCGGTTTGGATAGCAATCCGTTCCATACGCTTCTGCCATTAAATGGATTTTCTTGCCTGCCACCAAATCATGGATTACGTGACCACCGCCATAGTTGAATTCACCCGGATAAACTTTATTCAAAGGATCATCCTTGCAGGGCTCCGTCACCCCGATATAGCAATCGACGGCCGCAACGCCTGCATAGGCAGGAACATTGTTCAGCCAGACTTTGGAAGCCTTGATGGTCGGAACGGTATGCCCGAAATTTATAAAAGCGCCGGATGAACACATGGGTGCAAACGTTCCCGTGGTTACAACGTCAACACGCCTGGCAGCCTCAACCGGCCCTTCGCTTTTAACGATATCGATGATCTCTTCTGCAGTAACAACAACGGCTTCGCCGGATCTGATCCTTGCATTTATCTGCTGGTAAGTCTTGTTAATTTTATGTTCTGTCATTTGTCGCTACTCCCTTTGCTTTTCAAGTCACTTACAGCTTCTATTTTGGCTGTGATATTATTCTTGATCCAGGACGCATCCCACCACTCAACGGGATTTACAAACGTATCATGAACCAGCATACCAAAATGGAGGTGATCACCGCCGGCCATGCCTGTACTTCCTGTACGGCCTAGAATCTCATCTTTTGCTGCGATTTGTCCCTCTGAGACGTTAACAGCGCTCAGATGCGCATACATGCTGAACAGCCCAAAACCATGGTCAAGGATGACTGTTTTTCCGTAAATTCCCAAGGAACCTGCAAACACAACTTTTCCCTTGTTGGATGCCGGAACCGGTGAATGGGCCACAGAGGCCAGATCAATGCCCAAATGAACCTGCTCGTCGATAACAGGGCCTTTATATTTATATTTGCGGTGATCGGCAAAGCCCGCTTTTCGCGCTGAATTCGGAAGCCTTCCAAAAGGACCGTCCCAGTATATGATGTTATCGGTCTTTACTAAAAGTCGTGTAAGTTGACGATAGTTGGCCTTACGGATGTCGCGGTTGACTTTAAGGAATTTATCGGCCATGGGTGTTTTGGAGTCCAATGGCGTTTCCACGTCAAATTCCGGCAGCTTCCAATTCAAAAACCTGTCGGAAATCTTAATCACATCCTTTTTAAAGGCTTTGCGTTTAAAATAATGAGGAAAACCGGTTCTGCCGCCGTTGCCGGCATAATCTGTTGCCTTAACAAAAACCTCGGTGTCGGGACCCTGCTTATAATTGAGAGCAAAAAACGCTATTATTATATTTGGATCCTTAAAATATCCCGCATGCCCCGGGAAAAAATTTTCTCCGACGTAAACTCCTTGTGCTATGCAGGGTTCTGATATCCTGAAGATAACAAGCCCTGATCCACCCTGGCTCAGGTTGTGGACCCTGGTCAGAAGATCTATCTGGGGCGGCCTGGTATCAATGGTCACATCCTTTTCAATATATGTCCGGTTTCCGCGCCACCACTTGCGCCAGGAAAAATCGTGAACAACCATTCGTAAAATTGCTTTGCCGTCGGTTATGCCGATTTCCTTGGGCTCGATCTTGATTTTGAAAGTCGCATTGTGGATCTTCCCACCACCGGAAAAACCTGCCTCCGGAAAATTTTTATCTAGTAAAACAACCTCTTTTTTGTCTTTTACAATTCCGATCCATATCCCGCGAAGGCCGCTGTTTGCATCAGACACCGTGACTGAAATTGTCTGAGACAAATTTAAATACCCAGAGAAAAGCTCGAGCATGATTGCCGGTTTCCCACCTTCCAACCGCTGCAGCAATAACCATCCGGCTGCCAGAACAACACAACAACTCCCCAGCGCAACCAGCCGTAATGCAAGGCTTTTCTTTATAGTTTTCAATAAGTTACAACTCGTCTTTCCGCGTCAGCGCGTACATTTTCCAACATATCTGAACCATAATTAATAACAGCTTAAAAGTTGGTAATCAAGGCCTGTTTTTCGTTTTTCGTTTCTTGACTTTTATTGGTGCGCGCGATAAATCTTTTTTTGAGAATGCACTCACTTAGCTTGGTCTCGAGGGGGAGTATGAGCAACATCGTTAATACTGGAAATATCGCCATAGGACAGGGGCAACCACTGGTTCTGATTGCGGGTCCCTGTGTAATAGAAGATTATGAAACTACATTCACGATTGCTTCATATCTTAAAGAACTTACCCGCAAGCTGGATATTCCGTTTATATTTAAGGCTTCTTACGACAAGGCCAACCGCACATCCATAAATTCCTTTAGAGGTCCCGGAATTAAAGATGGCCTTGAGATACTGAAACGTATTAAGACTGAGCTGGACATTGAGATAATTTCAGATGTTCACCGGATCGTGGAAATTGCTGCCGCAGCCCAGGTTTTGGATATAATTCAGATTCCTGCTTTTTTATGCAGACAGACTGATTTTATTTTAGAAGTTGCCCGAACAGGCAAGCCGCTGAATATCAAGAAAGGGCAGTTTCTGGCCCCGTGGGATATCACGAATATCGTGGAAAAAGTAACTTCAACGGGTAATAGCCGGATTCTGATTACCGAGCGGGGCACAATGTTCGGATACAATAATCTGGTAGTAGATTTTCGCAGTATAAAGATCATACAGGATACCGGCTGGCCGGTAATATTTGATGCAACCCACAGCATACAGCTGCCCGGCGGTGCGGGCACGAGTTCAGATGGACAACGGGAGTTTGCGCCAATTCTGGCCAGCGCTGCAGTTGCTGCCGGTGCCGACGGATTATTTTTGGAGGTGCATCCAACTCCTGATAAAGCCCTCTGTGACGGCCCCAACTCACTAAAACTGGATACCCTTTATGGCTTGTTTTCACGGCTTAAAGCCATTGGCAAGGCCATTGCGGAATGATTACAGTTTTATTCGCTCAATTGCGGACCGCAAAAAAAACTAAACAGAATAATTTCTTTATGGCAAATGATTGATTATTGTCGATTGAAGATTGAAGGTGTTCTTCCTAATTTTATAAAAAAATAGAGCAAAGCGATTCCACAAATCGTCAATCATCAATCATCAATTGAAAGGGCGAAGCGATTTTATTAAACGGGACTTGCCTGGCTTAGGTGTAAAATTAATGACCGACAGCAAATTGAAAAACTTAAAACTACTGATTCTTGACGTAGACGGTGTCCTCACAGACGGCAGCGTTATCTACAACGACAAAGGTGAAGAAACCAAGATTTTTGGCGTGCGAGACGGCCTTGGTATTAAATTAATGATGGAAGCTGGAGTGAACGTATGTATTGCCACCGGCAGACATTCAGAAGCTCTGCACCACCGCTGCCGGGATCTTGGTATCGTTCATATATTCGACGGGTTAAAGGATAAAGCTTCCATATTGGAACTGATATTAAACCGCACCGGCGTATCGGCTGAAGAAACCGCATTTATCGGCGATGATCTTCCGGATATTCCTTTGATGAAAAAGGTCGGGCTCGCTATTGCCGTAGCAGATGCGCATGCAACGGTTCTTGAAAATGCTGATATGGTTACATTGGCAAAAGGCGGCTGTGGAGCGGTAAGAGAAGTCAGTGAAACCGTTTTGAAAGCTCAGGGACTGTGGGAAAACATTTTGGAACGCTTCTTATAATGCTGTTTTCAAAAAACAAAGAATCTAAAAAACTAAAACTCTTTCTGTTTGCGATTATTTTAATAACATTGGGAATTATCGCAGCGGTGTTTATCGGATACCGTCACATTTTAAACCAAGAGGTCGACCTGATCGCTGCCGCAGCAACAAAATCGAATATCGCTATGGGAAAATTTCATCACACCGCAACCCGTAACGGAATAAAGGAATGGATGATAGATGCCCAAACGGTTCGTGTTGTCAACGCCCAAAATCAGGCCGTTTTCCAGGATCCTGCGGTAACGTTTTTTTTAAAAGACAACACTAAGATTTACCTTACGGCAAATCATGGTATCCTGAGTACGGATTCAAATGATATTGAAGTTTCCGGCAATGTTGTGGTAAAAAATGAAAATTACCGGTTAATAACCGAAATTTTAAATTATAAGCACGGTAAGCGTATACTTTTTTCCAAGGTTACGGTAAAAATAGTCAGCGCGTCCTCGCAACTTACGGCTGACTCCATGACGCATGATTTAAATCTTAACAAAACTGTGTTTAAAGGACATATAAAGGGAGTCTTTGTTGATAATATTATGTTGTAATCAGATCAGTTGTCGTTTTTTTTCGGCATCGAAAACCGTTTTTCTAATGGCAACTGTATTGATGGCCGTCTTTGCATTTGCCGATGATCCGCCAACTGATCCGGGCTCCAATAACCCCGGAAATAAAATACATATTACATCTGACAGTCTGGTTACCGGTAATGATTCTAAAGATGCTGAATTTATAGGAAATGTCCAGGCAACGCAGGGACCGGATGTCATTACGGCCGACCGACTTAAAATTTTTTTTGCAAAGACTCCGCAAAACAATAACAATCTAATTGCGGATCAAGAATCGATAGCCAAAATAGTGGCCCACGGCAATGTCACCATTCATTTCGATAATAAGGTTGCAGTTGCCGAACAAGCCGTGTACATTACTGAAACTCGAGTTTTAGTCCTGTCAGGCCCCAATTCCAAACTCGTCAGTGGAAGTGATTCTGTTGCCGGTGAGAAAATAACAATCTACAGGGCAAATGGACGTATTAATGTTGAAAGCGGCGGCGAAAAACGTGTAAATGCCGTCTTTTTTTCCGGTGGAAAGGGTTTGAATTGAACCGGAGCCGGATATAATAATATGACAACATTGGCACTTGATAACCTGGTAAAAAGCTATGATGGTAAACGGGTTGTAAATTCGGTAAGCCTGAGTATTGAAAACAGCAGTGTTGTCGGTCTGTTGGGCCCCAATGGCGCAGGTAAAACCACTACATTTTATATGACCATCGGAATGATAAGACCTGATGAGGGACAAGTCTCTCTCGGCCATGAAGATATTACGACTTGCCCCATGTACGTGAGGGCGCGTAAAGGCGTCGGGTATCTGCCCCAGGAAACGTCGATATTTCGAAAGCTTACTGTAAAACAAAACATAATGGCAATTCTTGAAATCTTGCCAATCGACAAATCGAGCCGGGAGAATCGTGCGAATATGCTTCTTGATGAACTCGGTATAAAACACCTTGCCGGCCAAAAAGCCAATTTGCTTTCAGGCGGTGAAAGACGGCGTCTTGAAATTTCTCGTGCCCTGGCCACGAATCCGTCTTTTATGCTTCTTGATGAGCCTTTTGCCGGAATAGATCCTTTGGCAGTCATCGACATCAAAAATATTATCAGACATTTGAAAAAACGAGGTATAGGTGTTCTTATATCTGACCATAATGTGAGAGAAACTCTTGAAGTTTGTGATAAAGCCTATATACTGAATGATGGTGAGGTTATCGAATCCGGCTCTCCGGAAAAAATAGCTGCAAGCGAAACCGCCCGCCGGATATACTTGGGAGAAAATTTCAGACTATAAAATGGCACTGGAACTACGACAACAGTTAAAATTATCCCAGCAGCTTATCATGACACCCCAGCTTCAGATGGCGATCAAGCTGCTGCAACTCTCCAGGCTGGAATTATTGGATGCGATCCGCCAGGAGATTGAGGAAAATCCTGCGCTTGAAGAGGACGGCCCGGAAGCTGAAGATAGCCAGCTCAAAGAAATATCTGAAATTGTACCTGCGGATACATCCACTACCAGCGAAGTCACCATTGAAGATACAATTCGTGATGATATTGACTGGAACAATTACATTGATGAATACAGCTCGTCCGGCCGAACTCATTTCGAATCCGAAAAGAAAGAATCTCCCAGTTTTGAGTCTTTTATGTCACGCAAGGAATCTTTGCAGGAGCACCTCCTTTGGCAGCTGCTGATGACGTCCCCGAATGAGAAAGAAGAAAAGATCGGCGACCTTATTGCAGGCAATCTGGATAAAGACGGCTATCTGGATGTTACCATTGAAGAACTTGCCGCTATGAGTGCCGCTTCCCCTGAAAGCATCCAGCAGGTTTTATCGAAAATGCAAACCTTTAACCCTATCGGCGTTTGTGCAAGGGGTCTTGGTGAATGCCTGCTGATTCAGGCCCGGCATTTTAATCTCGACAATACCATTGTAACTCAAATTATTACGAACCATCTTAATCATCTTGAGAATAAGAATTATAAGGCTATAGCCAAAGCTCTAAAAGAAAATATGGAAGATGTGATTGTAGCGGTAAACGTCATTAAAGGCTTAGAGCCCAGGCCTGGGCGGCAATTCTCCGACTACCAGCCCCAATATATCACACCTGATATTTTTGTTTATAAATTTGAAAATGAATTCATCATCGTGCTCAATGACGACGGCATGCCAAAACTCCGTGTCAATTCCTTTTATAAAAACGCTATAAAACACGGCAAAAACATTTCTGACCATGCCAAGGATTACGTACAGGAGAAGATGCGCTCTGCAACCTGGTTGATCAGGAGCATCCATCAACGCCAGAAGACTATCTACAGGGTTATGGAGAGTATGCTGAAGTTCCAGAGGAATTTTTTTGAAAACGGAATTGCGCATTTAAAGCCCATGGTTTTAAGAGATGTTGCCGAAGATATCGGCATGCATGAGTCTACCATCAGCAGGGTGACAACCAATAAATATGCGCATACCCCGCAAGGTATTTTTGAATTGAAATATTTTTTTAACAGCTCTATTAAACGTATCCATGGCGATGACATTGCCTCTGCGAGTGTTCAGGATAAAATTAGGCAAATCATTGAAAGTGAAAACCCCATAAAACCATTCAGTGACGATAAAATCTCGCTGCTATTAAAGAAGTTGAACATCAATATCGCACGTAGAACCATAGCTAAATATCGCGACATCATGAAAGTATTGCCATCAAATAAACGCAAGCAAATATAAAGGAGGCCAATGCTATGCAGACATCAGTAACTTTTAAAAATCTGGCACCTTCTGAACCTTTAAAAGCATATGTTGGAGAAAAGCTTAATCGCTTTGATAAATACCTTTACAACCCCGCAGAAGCCAATGTTGTCCTTTCGGTCGAAAAGTTTCGTCACCTGGCTGAAATCAATATCATCGGAGACAGACTCAATATAAATGGAAAAGAAGAAACCGGCGACATGTATTCGTCCATCGACCTGGTTCTTGACAAACTTGAAAACCAGATCAAGAAAAACAAGCAAAAAATCAGAAAGCACCGCAGCGGATCGAAAGTCAGACAAAAAGGTTTTATCGATGAAGATACCGAAAGTCCGGATGAAGAGACCGCCGACCGGGTAGTGGTCAGAAATATTGAATATAAACCAATGGATGTAGAAGAAGCAATAATGCAAATGGACCTTGTAAGCGACAACTTTCTGGTATTTACAAACGCCAGAACCAATAGAGTCAATGTTCTTTATCGTCGCAAGGATGGTCATTACGGCCTGATTCAACCCAGTGGATAAAATTGATGGCGTCGTAAAAAGCCCCATCTATAGTTGATGAATTCATAAAATAGATTGTGAACAAAATGAAGATTCTTGATGTTTTGCATAAAGAAACGATTATATCCGACCTGAAGGCAATCGACAAGCAAGGGGTTCTTGAAGAGCTGGTAATGTCCGTAGCCAGTATTGCCGGTGTAAATCAGGATTATCTGGTAAGAGTGCTGATGGAACGAGAACGCTTGGGGAGTACCGGCATCGGTGAAGGCGTGGGAATTCCCCATGGCAAATTAAAGAATCTCGACTCTCTGATCTTAGGGTTCGGCTTAAGCCGAAAAGGGGTCAACTTTGAATCTATGGACGGACAACCGACCCATATCTTTTTCCTTCTGGTAACACCGGAAAATTCGACCGGTCTGCATTTAAAGCTGCTCGCTCGAATTTCCAGGATTCTTAAAAGCGAGCTTTTCAGGCAAAAACTTATGGCTGCCGCTAATAGCGATGAAATTTATTCTATTATCCAAGAAGAGGAAGAAGAACTGTAAACCAGAACTTGCAGCAAAGTGAAAAAACTAACTATTATAATTATTACAGGATTTTCTGGTTCAGGCAAAAGTACTGCGATTGCCGCTTTTGAGGATACGGGGTTTTATTGCGTAGACAATATGCCGGTTGCCCTGCTTCCGAAGTTTTTGGAACTCCCGCTTCAAATAGGCAGTGAAATTGCAGGGCTTGTATTTGTAATGGATCTGCGAGAAAAGGGTTTCCTTTCCAAATACAACTCGATTTTAAAAGGACTCAGAAAGAAAGGATATAATTTCACGATCCTTTTTCTTGAAGCCGACGAAGAGGTTTTGCTGCATCGTTACAGCCAAACGCGCAGGCATCATCCCCTCTCCCAGGGCAAAAGCCTGCTGGATGGAATACGTACGGAAAAGGAACAGCTGCAAGATCTCAGAAGAGTTGCCGACAAAATTATTAATACTTCCCGTTACAATGTTCACGAGCTGAAGTCCGTTATCAAAGATATCGCGCAAACAAGTATCAAGCTTGCGCCCATGAGGATCAATATCCTGTCGTTTGGTTTCAAATACGGGATCCCTCTCGATGCGAACCTGGTCATAGATGTGCGCTTTCTGGCCAATCCGTACTTTGTTCCTGAACTCAAAGATTTAAATGGAAAAGACCCTGAAATAAAAGAGTTTGTCATCAATAACGATGAAACCGGCAGATTTTTGAAAAAATATCTTGATCTGCTGGAGTATTTAATCCCCTTGAATGAAAAGGAGGGAAAAGCCTACTTAACCATTGCCGTGGGTTGTACGGGAGGAAGGCATCGCTCGGTAGTTATTGCCGAATCGATATTTGAACATATTTCAAAACCGGATAAGTCTGTTATCATCACCCACCGCGATATTGATCAGTAAATAAAATTGTTTTTTACAAAAGCTTCGAATAAGAGGTTATATGATAGGTATAGTAATAGCTACCCACAGCCAGCTCGGAGATGCGCTCATTGATGCTGCTGAATTTATCATCGGCCATCGGCCTGAAACCACGGTTTCGGTTTCGATTAACTTGAACGAAAATGTTGACAAGCTGCGCCAAAAAATCGTTGAAGGAATTAAAAAGGTCGACCAAAAGGAAGGCGTCCTTATTCTCACAGACATGTTCGGAGGAACTCCGTCTAACTTAAGTTATTCATTTCTTGAAGAAGGACGTGTGGAAGTCATATCCGGGGTTAACCTGCCCATGTTAATCAAAGCTGTAGAAACTCGTGGAAAAACACAGCTCAGCGAGTTTGCTGTGGACTTGGAAGCTTTTGGGAAAAAGAGTATTTCACTTGCAAGCGGAATATTGAAAGGCAACAAACCGAAATAAAACAACTCAAGGAGGCGTTATGAGCATTAAATTAGGTATAAACGGCTTTGGAAGAATTGGTCGTCTTGTTTTCAGGGCTGCATCCGACCGTTCGGATGTAGAAGTTGTCGCGGTAAATGACCTGACAGATCCTGCTACAATGGCTCATCTTCTTACCTATGATTCTGTTCACGGCAAAATAGACAAAAAAGTTACCTCACAAGATAACGTCATTACGGTTGATGGAAAATCTGTCGCTGTTACGTCTGTAAAAGACCCTGCCAACATCCCCTGGAATGACTTTGGCGTCGATATCGTTGCCGAATGTACCGGGCTCTTCAGAGACCATGAAAACGCATCCAAGCATCTTGCCGCCGGTGCACGCAAAGTTATAATCTCTGCACCTGCCCAGGAGCCTGATGTTACGATTGTCATGGGGGTCAACTCCAACCAGTATGACCCCAGAAATCACCATATTATATCGAATGCCTCGTGTACAACCAACTGTCTGGCACCGGTCGCCAAGGTGCTCCTTGAAAATTTCGGTCTCAAGTGCGGACTGATGACCACGATTCATTCTTACACGGGTGACCAGCGCCTTTTAGACTTTCCACATAAGGATCTTCGCAGGGCCAGAGCAGCGGCTCTGTCCATGATTCCGACCACTACCGGTGCGGCCAGGGCGGTCGCCCTGGTGCTTCCGGAACTGGCCGGCAAGCTCAACGGCCTGGCCATTCGAGTCCCAACGCCGAACGTTTCTTTGGTCGATTTGGTGGTGACTGTCGAAAAATCCGGCGTGACCGCCACGGACGTCAACGACGCTTTAAAAGAGGCTGCGGAAAAATCGCTGGCAGGGATACTCGATTATTGCGATCTTCCGCTGGTATCAGTTGATTTCAATGGATCCACTTTTTCCTCGATCGTCGATGCACCGACCACCTATGTGGTCGAAAACATGGTCAAAGTGCTGTCATGGTACGACAATGAAACCGGATACTCTCACCGCATGGTCGATTTGGCCGCTATGATCGGAGCCCAGTTGTAGGGAGCACTGCGCTTGAGGAGCATTGCATTTGAGGAGCGCTGCGCTTGAGGCATACCGGGCCTTCCGGCCTCAAGGCCTGAAAGGCCTGAAAGGCCTCTCTTAAAGGCACGAAGTGCCACTCTTAAAGACACGAAGGCTCATAAAGGCACGGAGTGCCGCTCGTAAATCAGCCCTGGCTGATGCTCCTATCCTTATAAAGGAGGTTTAAATATTATGGAAAACCGACGACCGCTAATCGCCGGAAACTGGAAGATGTATAAAACCTGTAACGAAGCCGTTGAAACCGCCCGTCAGCTGGTTAAACTTACAGCTGCGGCCACTGATGTCGACGTAATGATCGCACCGCCTTTTACAGCTCTTTCCGCAGTATCGGAAGTAGTCAAGGATAGTAATGTTTTTCTTGGTGCCCAGAACCTTTTCTGGGAAAAAGAAGGCGCCTTTACCGGTGAAATCTCCGCCGCCATGCTGATTTCAACAGGCTGTCGGCATGTCATTATCGGCCACTCGGAGCGGCGCCAGTATTTCGGGGAGACCGACGAAACCGTTAACAAAAAAATAGGATCTGCAATTAAGAACGATTTAATACCTGTCTTTTGCGTTGGCGAGACTGAAAATGAACGAGAATCGAATCAAACGTTTACAGTGCTTGACAAGCAACTGCATAATGGATTAGAAGGCTTCTCTGCCGATGACCTGGTAACACTGGTGATCGCTTATGAACCTGTCTGGGCCATTGGAACCGGTAAAACCGCAACCAGTGACCAGGCCCAGGAGACTCATCAGTTTTTGCGCGCGCTTGTCGATAAAAGATTTGGAAATGTGCTTGCCAAATCAATTAGAATACTATATGGAGGGAGCGTTAAACCGAATAATATCGCAGAACTTATGGCGATGGCCGACATTGACGGAGCACTTGTGGGTGGCGCCAGTCTGAGTGCTGAAACGTTCAGCCAGATTGTTTTATCTTCAGCATATGTTTGAGAAACAAAACACTAACCATTAAACACTTGATGAATTGGCTTTTTTCAAATTAATCAAATTCAGGAATTTCAATATGTCAATATTTTTTATCATAATACATGTTATTGTCTGCATCGCCCTGATCATGATCGTGCTTTTACAGACGGGCAAAGGCGCTGATATGGGCGCAGCTTTCGGCGGAGGTTCCAGCCAGACCCTTTTTGGGAGCACGGGTGCATCAACTTTTTTGGGCAAAGCAACTACGGTAGCGGCTGTCATTTTTATGCTAACCTCTTTGACGCTTGCTTATAAGTCCGGCCTGCGTACCGGGGACTCGATTATGGTGGACAAAAAAGCGCCCATCGAGCAACAGGCGCCGCCGGCCATACCGGCCGCCCCGGATCAAAGCGCGCAGCCTGCTGCCCAAACAGCACCGCCTCTTCAACCGGCGCAAGCCGGCAAAACCTCGCAACAGTAAATTATCTTTTGTGCCGAAGTGGTGGAACATGGTAGACACGCTATCTTGAGGGGGTAGTGGGGAGACCCGTCCCGGTTCAAGTCCGGGCTTCGGCACCAATTATGCTTTTTATAAAGCGATTTCAGTTAGTTACTGGAGTCGCTTTTAAATTTTATGCGATTATATGCGGTTGTTCGTACAATTTTGTACAAAAACAGATTCATTCGTATGAAAATATGATGGTGCTTTAAGGTCATGTAAACTTGATATCTATTTGTTATTAATTAGTTTTTTATTGTGATTAGGTTTTTTTGTCATTTTTTATATTTGATAACGAATATCGGTGCCGAAGATGGTATTTGGCACTACTGTTCAATTTCATATCCAATGGCACGGTAACCTCTGCGGCGTCTTTCAAACATCCTCTCAAGCATTGGTACACCGAGATCGGCATAATCGTATATAATAACCTCTTTTTTCATGTCGTAGATTCTATGAAGGCGCCCGGCATACTGAGCTAATGTTCCTCGCCAAGATATGGGAAGGGTTAGAAACAATGTATCGAGTCTTGGATCATCAAAACCCTCTCCCAGGTATCTGCCCGTCGCGATGATAACTTTTTCTTCGTCATCCGGAATATTTGATAGTTTTTCAAAAGTATCCCGCCGTTGTTTTATACCCATACCACCCTTCATTACTATAACATTGGGGATTTTATCTGCCAGCCGTTTGTAAAGATTATCCAGATGCTCTTTTCTTTCAGTTAAGATTACTGGAAAACGATTAGATGCCACCGAATCCAAGACATCTTTGATGATGAGATGATTTCTCATTTCGTCGGAAATCAACGCGGCATAAATTTCATGTATTGCTGAATATCCATTGGACTCAAACGTTCTGGGCAGTTTGAATCCTGTTTCTCTTACGATTACTGTATGCTTAAACGGTCTTATCGCTGCTTGTTTTTTATCATCGGATTTAAATCGAATTGGACCGCAATTCATAAAAATGATCGGGTGATGCCCATCTTTCCTGACAACTGTTGCTGATAAGCCCGCCACATATTTTGCCTTGCTTTGCCTGGCCACTATTTCAAAACTTCTGGCAGAGATGTGATGGCATTCATCAACAATCAGATGTCCATATTCTTCGACAATATCGTCTACAATACCTTTCTTACTCAGACTTTGAATCATGCCCACATCAATAATCCCTTTTGGTTTGCGTTTGCCACCACCGATTTGCCCAATTTCTTCAAGCGGAATATCAAGAAAGGTATTCAGGCGGGCGATCCATTGGTCCAGCAACTGCTTCCTGTGGACAAGTATCAACGTATTTACTGATCTTCTGGCAATCAAATATGCAGCCACTACGGTTTTTCCAAAAGCAGTTGAAGCGGACAAAACGCCTATGTCATGTTCCAAAACAGCATCAGCCGCCTTTTGTTGCTCTGGTCTCAAGACGCCTTTGAATTTAATCTCAAGCAGAGTACCGGGAAATCTCTCATCGCAAACTTTAATTTTGATCTGAAGCGATTTTAGCAGTTCCACTACATCCTCATAGCAACCTCTTGGTAGCCCGATGTGTTTTGGAAAATCCTCGCAACAGTGTATGATTCTCGGCTTGTCAAACGTTGGAAAACGCATGGCTTGCGCTTTATAAAATTCTGGATTTTGAAATGCTGCAAGTCGAATCAAGCGGTTTCTTAGCGTTGCGGGCAGCCCCTCCTTTTGAATGTAAATTTGATTTCCGAGAACTAGCTCAACCTTTTCCGGTAAAGGCCTATCGATTCGAATCTCAGGCCTTTTGCCTGAAGGTGGAAGCTGCCATGGATCAACATCGGCATCTTCCGGGTCGACATATTTGACACCGAGTATTCCTCCCCGGCCGGTGGCCTCCACCACAACACTCTCCACTTCCATACGAGTCATACACCTGATGGACTCAAGAAAAGCCCATTGGTCTGAATAGGGATTAAACTCTTCATCAACAAACACACTGTTCCCTTTTGCTCTCGGTTTCCTTTGCAAAGGTAGGGCTATCAGATTCCCGAAACCACCTTTTGGCATTGTATCTTGACTCGGAAAAAAACGATCATACGATTCGAACCCAATCTCCGGGCGTTTTTCCATAGTCTGAGTCATCATAAACGCGCCTAACTGGCGCGCCAGTTTTGCAGGTATGGTCTCGGTGAAGAAAATCCAAATATGTCCTCCATTACCTGATCTTGACCTTTCAAGTGCCGCCGGTACATCGAATGAACGGCATGTTTCTAAATATATCTTAGAATCCTCCACCCAGGATTCTTTGTCGAAGTCGACGACTAAAAACCAACAGGTTTCATCAGACAGTAAAGGGTAAACACCTATAGTAAAGTCCTTATTCGATCGTTTTTTTAGATCCCTACCCATCAAATGGCTTTGAATAATATCATCCGAGACAGGAACAAAATCTCGTTTATCGCAATCAGCACATTTGATTTGAGGCTTTCGACATAGTCCACGTTTCCATTCATTCCGACAGCTCGGTTGATAACCACTTTTACCAGATTCGGCACTTTCAAATCTTCTTGCAAACACATCCTCTCTGCCACGGAACAGTGAACGGAAAAGGGTAATTTTTTCTTTCTCGGACGATTCGCTTGTGACTTTCGTATCATATATTTGAGGGGTATGAACTTGGCCTCCAACTATTGAATGTTTATGTATTTCGAGGTCCTCAATCTTTTTTTTCAGCTCAGCCCTCTTTGCTTCAAGGACTGCCAGCTCCTTTTCCGCACTCTTTATTTTCTCATCAATGGCCTTTATATTTTTCAAAGCTCCCTCTTTTATTTCATCTCATTCTCTATTAATCTTCATAATTTGTATAATTTCAAATCATTAAAATCAACCTTCATCTATATATTGCCTTGGTACAATAACACTTGACAATATGTCATATTTGACATATTG
>JAQBHK010000054.1:0-11931 GCA_032127815.1 Desulfobacterales bacterium | reverse complement strand
GCTGTTTGAGCCACTTAGGATGCCTTACATCAGCGCCTATATAGCCGTCTATTAGAAAAGAACCGCTTCCGAAACCTCAAAACTTTTCAGAACATATGGCCTGCGCTGATGGTAGGCATCTTTAGCGGCGAGTTCGCAAAGCGACAGCAAATTATTTTTTTGCGGAATCATGAATCCCGAAAGTTGAGTTGTAAATTAACAGAATGTTTTTGGGGATGTGATAGAATAACAGGCTGACCGGTTTTTACTTTTAATCCATATATTAGACTGAATTCTACAGCTGATGGAGAATAATTTACCAGCAAGGAGAAGCTTGCAGGAGTAAAAATATCGGATTTATATTGGCACGGTTTGCCGTAAAAGTTTCAAGCCACCACGTCTAAACGACTGACACCCCCGGCCAGCTTGGTGATGCGGATTTTGGTGGGAATTTCATCCTCCAACTGTTTGACATGGGAAATAACACCCACGGTTTTACCGTTTGTTTTCATGGCTTTAAGTGTGGACAGTACCTTATATAAAGTTTCATCATCCAGGCAACCGAACCCTTCGTCAACAAAAAGAGACTCAATTTTGCGGCCATTGCCGGCCATATCGGCAAGCCCCAGCGCCATGGAAAGGCTGACGACAAAGCTCTCGCCGCCGGACAAGGTGTTGGCGGGTCTGCGGGCCCTGTGCTGAAGAACGTCCTCGATTTCCAGCTCCAAGCCGTTCATTTCCCGACGTCTCAAATAATAACGGCCGCTGAGGTCGTCAAGGTACCGGTTACTGCGTTCGATCAGGCGTTCGAGCAGCAGCTCGTGAACCCGCATTTTGATTTCAGCCTGCCCGGCTGTTTCAAAAAAGAGTTTCTTGGCATTCAACCTGTCACACAGGTTTTCCAGCTGTTCCAGTTCCTGAAGCTTTTGCTGATAGTCTATTTCCAGGGCGTCGTGATGGTCCAGACGTTCCAAGGCGGCCGAAAGTTCTTGTACCAATTGATCTTTGTGTTTATTGGCGTTCTGAATTTGAAGGCTCACGTCTTCTGAGAAGTCGCGTGCCGTCTCTATGAAGTTGTGTGTGTCAAGTTCTGCCCGGAGCGACTCCGAATTTGCCGTACACTGAGCGATAGTGCTCTCGACGGCTTCCTGTTGCCCCTCGATCGCCTGCCTTTGCTCCGGGGGCAAAAGGCTGTCTTGAATTGTTTCCAGGGCGCTGAATCCCGCCGAAACGGCTCGGTCTGTAAGGCGTTTTTCAAAAGCTTCAGATTCTTTTTGATGATCTTTTAACAGCGTTTCCGTTTTCCGCTTCAGCTCCTGTTGCTGCGCAAGAATTTGGCGAACCTGCCGGGTTTGCTGTTGGACCGCTTCAAGTTCCGTCTGTTTTGTTTGTATGGTTTTGGTTGTGTCCTGCTTTTCTAAAAGTGCGTTCCCGGCTCCAAAAGTCTTTTCGCGTTTGATTCTCAATGCATCCAGGGTCTGGCGGTCGATGCGGATTTGTTCGTCCAGACCCTCCGCTTCTTTGGTCGAGCGGTCAAACTCCGGCGGCAGGCGCTCGGCGTCATTGTTTAACAGGCCTGCCTGTGTGTTCAATTCACTAAGGTTTTTGACGTGGTTGCGATAAGCGATCGCTTTGTCTTCCAGTCGTCGAATCAACGCTTCCTCCGCTCCCGGAGCCGGAACCGTCTCTTTGAAACCTTTAAGATGCCCATGAAGGTTGTGCACCTGTTCGACTTCTTTTTGACTATCTGCCTGAGTCTCCCGCTGCAGCGCGGCCAAGATCTTCTCGTGGCGATTTAATTCGTTTTGAACCGTATCGACCTCCGCGCGCTTTTCAGAAAGCTTGGCCGTTTGCTTTTGAAAGGCCCGGTTAACTTTTTCCCCACGCTGAATCTGTTTTTGAATCTTTTTAACCCGGCGCTTGTGGGCGCGCATATCTTTTTTAAGGGCCCGGATGGCCGCTATAACCGCTTTGCGGTCCCCGAGAGCCGATTGGGTTTGGGTCGCCTGACCTAACCTGTTCCATTGGTTCCCGGTTTCGACGAAACGGTCATGGCGCCTTTTGAGCCCGGCAATTTTTTCGGCAAGTGTTTCCATTTGATGCTTGATACTCTCTTGCGCCTGCTCCTTTTCGCGAATCACCTCCGCGGGCTCTTTTGCAAACGGCGGTTCACGTTTCACATACGGGTGCTCCGGCGATCCGCACAGGGGGCAATGCGCCTTTTCTTCAAGCTGCTTTCTACACGCTTCGAATTTTGCGATCGTTTTAAGCCTGTTAAGGGCCGTCTTTTCCTGTTCAAATTGTTTGGAAAGGTCGCCGTGCTGCTGCGCGGCGGTCTTTATGGCAAGTTCTAAAGCGTTATCGCCTCCTTGCTCCTGCCGAGCATAGATTTTGGTGATTTTAAGCATCGCCTTTAAATTTGCCAGCCGATCTTTTTGGGCGGCCAGCTCTTTATCGAGCGCTTCCGGCGAGGTGTCGCCCAATAGTTGTTTTAATGCTTTGCTCTGTTCAACCTCACGGGTCTTCAGTTTATTAGCTTTTTTCTCGATTTTTTCGAATTTGTGCGTTGTTTTTGAAAGCCGTGCAGACGATTTTTTTTGGGTCTTCAAGGCCGTTTTCTGCTGAACGGCATGCTCGGCCAGGCGTTGACGGATGGTTTGTAACTGTATCAAGGTCGCCTTGATGGCGGCGATGTCGTTTGTCAAGTTGCTATATGCGGCATGTTGCTGCAACCATTGTTCGGTGGTATTCCGCCCGGCTTTATTCTCAACGATTTGCTGCCTAACGGCCGCTTGCTGCTGCAGCTTAAACGTCTGTTCGTTTTCCATCGCTGCGCGCATTTGCAGCCATTTTTGCAGCGAATCGTTGGCCGTCTCAATCTCACGATCCATTTTAAGGGCTTTTTCGATTAGCACGCCACGTTCGGACCAGGCGTTTTGAGCCTGATCCAGGTCAAACGCAAGGGTCTCGCCCTGGCCCGTCAATGTATGCAGCCGGGCGTTAAGGTCTGCAATCTCTTGTTCCAAGGTGCTCAAGGATTCCAGATAGCCGGCGGCCGTTACTTTTTGAAGATGGAGTCGCTCAAGGTCTTCTTGGAAAGAGGCGGCATCCATCGCTTTTTTTAACCGCAAAAGATCGGATTGCATCTGTTCTCTGCGGACCAAAGCTTGTGCCAGATTGATCTGATGTTCGTCATATTGCTTATGTAATTGATTTAAAATTTTTAGTTGTTGTTCTTTTTCAGTTAATATGGATAACGATCTTACGGTTTTTTCAAAATCTTCTTCAAGTTGTTGAACGGTTTCCCGAACCTTCTTAACCTTTGACGGATGCATCAACGGAAAGTCTTGAATCTCTTCTTGTAGCGCTGCAAGCTTATTCGTCTCTGTTTCTGCACGGTTAATGGCTTCTGCCGGAACCTGCGAATAACTATCAGGACCAACAATTTTTTCCAGAATTTCAATCCGTTCGTAGTCCAGGGCGTTTAAAAGGGAGGCAAACTCTCCCTGGGCCAGCACGATGGATCGGGAAAACCGCCTAAAATCGAAACCAATCAAGTCTTTGATATGACTGCGAACGGCAATGATGTTATCCGCCAGCACACCTTCGCTGCCGTTGAGTTCGACAAGTCTCATCTTAGGCATAAGCGGTTTGCCCTGGGTAGATGTCAGAGACCATGTTGAGCGAAACACTTTACCGTTTACCGTAAACGTCACCCTGGAATAGCAGTCCGAGGTCTGTTTGCTCATGATCTGCTCCGGTGTATTGGTTAGACGGATAGTTTCGCCGTAGAGTGCCAGGGAAATCGCATCAAAAATAGTGGTTTTGCCTGATCCGTTGGGGCCGGTAATTGCAAACAGCCCTGCATCCCGGAGTGGTGGGCGGTCAAAATGAATCTCCCATTCCCCTTTTAAGGTATTTATATTTTTAAACTGCACGTTTAGAATTTTCATTGTCTTTCCCTACACGGTGGCCGTCGATAGTTTCAAACAGGCACACATACGCATGTTAAACGTGCCCTGATTGCGGTCTCTTTTGAAACCAAACCCAATCAATTTACACTGAAAACCTCAGATGTTCAAACACAAAATGACGGCAAGGTTTTTTTCGCCACCCGCTCGCCTCTTTAACATATTGATAAATTTTATCTTTTAGAGTTGAAATTTGGCGATTCCTTGCACTTTTTCCAAAAATCAAACCTAAAGTTCAAGATTTACAAACCATCAGATATAGTAATATAATAGACCCGAAAGGGCTAAAGCGAAGGCACCGGTCAGCAGGAAGTGGAATGCGCTTTCTCGTGCAGCCCGTAAAATAAATTTTGACATTAAGGATACTTCTATAATAATATTAGATTTACTAACGGGCAGAATTATCCGGCCTTCTTTCTGATACCTGGTATTCACGCTGAGCTGGCTTACCGCTTTTGCCGAAATCACGGCCGCGTCTTTCATGCTGAAGCCTTTTTTGCGATGCAATCTGCCGCCGAAAATGCCTGCCCCGGGGAAAAAAGATGTGCTGCACATCAACGCGGGGATTTGATCCTCCCCAACGGTTTAATACCAACCATTTTCTTTAAGAGAGGTGTTATATGGCCAAGGAAAAATCAAGCCGGAAAATTAAACGGCAAAAAGTTACATTTTCACTGGAAGCCGTCGACGCCGAGGCGGTTGCTTTAATAGGGGACTTTAACGACTGGAATCCGGAAAAACACCCGATGCAGCGCGATGAAAACGGAGTATGGCATAAAAACCTGCTGCTGTTGCCCGGAAAATACGAGTACAAGTTTCTGGTTGACGGCTGCTGGCGAGAAGATCCGCAGAATGAACAAACATGTGCCAATCGCTATGGAACTTACAATAGTGTCGTCAACCTGATACCGAAAGCAAAATAGATCTGAGTCCCGGCAGCCTATGATGAAAACATCTAATTTATTCAGTAAATGGGGAACCTTTAAAAAGGGGATGGATGCCGAGAGCATCCAAATTTCCTTTGCCAATCATCTGCAATATTCCCTGTCTAAGGATCAGTACACGGCAACGTTGCGGGACCTGTATCATTCCCTTGCCCTGGCATCCAGAGACCGTATGGTTGAACGCTGGATTCGAACCCAGCAGATGTATCATGACCATGATATGAAAAGGGTCTATTACCTTTCCGCCGAATACCTTATGGGCAGGGCCCTGATCAACAATCTGATCAACCTGGGTATCTACGACGAGACCAAAAAGGCCATGAACGAGATCAACATCAATCTTGACGAGATGGCCGAGATGGAGCCGGATATGGGGCTGGGCAACGGCGGGCTCGGCCGCCTGGCGGCCTGTTTTTTGGATTCTTTGGCCACCCTCGAAATTCCGGCCCATGGTTACGGACTGCGTTACGAGTTCGGCATCTTCGACCAGATAATCCGTGAATTGAGCCAGGTGGAACTGCCCGAAATCTGGCTCAAATACCCCAATCCCTGGGAGATCGCGCGTCCCGAATACAGCTTCACTGTCCGGTTTTACGGCCGGGTCAAGCAGACTGTTTTGCCGGATGAACGGCTTGCGACCGAGTGGGTTGATACCAGCAATGTCATCGGCATCGCTTATGATATTCCCGTTTGCGGGTACGGCAACAATACGGTCAACACCTTAAGGCTCTGGTCGGCCCGGGCGACCAACGAGTTTGACCTGGAATATTTCCAGGGCGGCGACTACTTCAAAGCCGTTGAGGAAAAGAACATATCCGAAAACATTTCAAAGGTTCTGTATCCCAATGACCAGATCTTCGAAGGCCGGGAACTTCGACTCAAACAACAGTATTTTTTCGTGTCCTGTTCCATCCAGGACCTTGTGCGCCGATATTTAACCAAACACGATTCCTTTGATCAATTTCCGGACAAGGTGGCGATTCAGATGAACGATACCCACCCATCCCTGGCCATTGCCGAACTGATGCGCATTTTGCTTGACGTGCACGGTCTGGTCTGGGAAAAAGCCTGGGACATCACCCGCCGCTGCTGTGCCTATACCAACCACACCCTTTTGTCGGAGGCTATGGAAAAATGGTCGTTGTCCATCTTCGGCAACCTTCTGCCCCGGCATCTGGCGATCATCTTTGAGATTAACCGTCGCTTCCTTAGGGAAGTATCGGCCTGCTGTATCGGCGATGAGGACCAGTTGCGGCGCATGTCCATCATTGAAGAGGGGGAGGAAAAAAAGATCCGCATGGCTCATTTGGCCATCGTCGGCTCGCACTCGGTCAACGGCGTTGCCGAACTCCACAGCCGCCTGCTCCGGGAACAGGAATTTAAGGATTTCGATGACATGTATCCCGGCAAGTTTAACAACAAGACCAACGGAATTACTCCCCGGCGCTGGCTGCTGGCTTCTAATTTTGGACTGGCAAACCTGCTCACACAGCAGATCGGCAGCCAGTGGCCCGGCGACCTTGAGCAGCTCACGAATCTGGTTCCGCTGGCCGGCGATACCGGCTTTCAAAAGGCCTTGGGCGATGTTAAGCGTCGCAACAAAGAGGAGTTGGCGAAAATTGTTATGGGGCTGACGAATACCCTGATCGATCCGGGTTCTATCTTCGACGTCCAGGTCAAAAGGATTCATGAATACAAGCGCCAGCTAATGAACATTATGCACGTGGTGTATTGCTGGCTCAAACTCAAGGATTCAGCAGACTTTGACTGGTATCCACGGACGTTTATTTTCGGCGGCAAGGCTGCGCCCGCTTACCACACGGCCAAGATGATCATCCGTCTCATCTGCCATGTGGCCGAGATGATCAACCATGACCGCAGCACCAATGACCGGCTCAAAGTGGTCTTTCTGCCCAACTACCGGGTTTCTCTGGCAGAGAAAATTTTTCCCGCCGCCGACGTGTCGGAACAGATTTCCACCGCCGGTTTCGAAGCTTCCGGAACCTCCAACATGAAGTTTGCGCTCAACGGTGCTCTCACGGTGGGGACTCTTGACGGGGCCAATATCGAAATTATGGAAGCGGTGGGCAAAGAGAACATCTTCATTTTCGGTTTGAATGCCGAAGAGGTCCAAGCCTTGCGGCCGCATTACAACCCCAAAGAGTATCTCCACCAAGACCCGTATCTTGAAAAGACCATAGATCTGATCCGGAGCGGTCTGTTCAACCCGGAGGAGCCTGACCTTTTTGGCCCTTTGATCGCTCAGCTGCTTAGTGACGATCGCTACATGGTGTTTGCAGATTTTGAAGCCTACCACCAGTGCCATTTGCAGGTCGATCAAACCTATCGCAATGCGAATGACTGGATCCAAAAGGCTATTTTAAATATAGCCGCAATGGGAAGATTCTCTTCCGACCGCACCATCCTGAATTATAACCGCGACATCTGGCATGCATCGCCCTTGAAAATAGAAAGGGAAGCGTCTGCGGATTAAGCCGCATTTTCCTCAAATTTGGTCCGTCCATCTATTGAACTGCAACAGCGAGCGCATTCCCCGCAGCTTGCTGCAGGGGTCTTCAAATATACATTCCACTGCTCTCCGAATTCATACCGAGCGGGTTTTGGAATTTCAGAGCATACCTCTTCGGCGAAAGAAGTCACTTTAATGCACTCTCGAAGAAAAAAAAATGTGGTACGGATTTTTTTACTGTTGATTCTGTTGTGCGCATGCTCGGAAAAAAATGCTTTAGAACGGATCCAAGAGACCGGCGCTATCACCGTTTTGACGCGCAACAACGCCCATAGTTATTACATCTATCGCGACACTCCCATGGGATTCGAATACGATCTGGCCAAGGCCTTTGCCGAACATATGGGGGTTCAACTGAACATCGTCACCCCGCGTTGGGACAGCCTGATAAAATCTTTGAACAGCGGCAAAGGTGATTTAATTGCCGCCAGCATGACCATCACGCCGTCGCGTGAAAATTTAGTCGATTTTTCTTTCAGTTATATGGACATTCAGCAGTACGTTATTGCCCACAAGAGCGATTATCGGATAAAAGCAGTGGAAGATTTGGCAGGCAGAGTCGTTCATGTGCGTCGGGGCACTTCCTACGAGGAGCGTCTGAAAGCGCTTAAGGAGCAGGGACTCAATATCGAAATAAAATTCCATGACGACACCCCTACCGAAGAGTTGATAAGAATGGTCGCTGAACGCGAAATAGAAATCACCATTGCCGACTCCAACGTGGCTCTGTTGAACCGGCGGTATTATCCGGATGTACGCATGCTGTTTTCAATAAGCGAACCCCAGCGTATCGGATGGGCGGTCAAAAAGGAGGAAAAAGCGCTGCTGGATCAGATCAACCGGTTTTTCGAAAAAATTAAAAAGGAACGCCGGCTCGCCCGAATCTATAAAAAATATTATTCAGCGGTGGAGGTTTTTGATTATGTCGATTTGAAACAATATCACCTCCGGCTCAAAACCCGGCTGCCGAAATACGGTGATATTATTAAAAGAGCATCTGCAGAGCATGGGTTTGACTGGCGACTTATTACCGCCGTGATCTATCAGGAGTCCCATTTGGATCCCAGGGCAATGAGCAATACGGGAGTCAGGGGCCTCATGCAGCTCACCCAAACCACGGCAAAAGAGATGGGAATCAAAAATCGAATAGACCCGGTGCAGAGCATCAACGGCGGGGTCAAATATCTCAAGAAGCTGCACGATCGCTATGAAGACATCCAGGGATTCGACCGTACGCTTTTCACCCTGGCCGGCTACAACGTGGGGCCCGGCCATATTCTGGATGCTATGGAAATTGCCAGGCAAAAAGGCCTGGATCCCAACCGCTGGTCTTCTCTGGAACAGACGCTTCCGCTGCTGCGCCAGGCTAAATTTTACAAAGATACGACTTACGGATACTGTCGGGGAACCGAGCCGATCCGTTTCGTCCGCAGGGTCTTAACCTACTATGATATTATAAAGCGAGATGGCATAAGCTAGCGAGTGTCTATCCAGACGCTAAAATCATATTTAAAAGATAAAGTTTGAATCCGGCCTTAGGGGAAAGCACAATATGTTGGGCTACTTTTCCCTTGACATACAAGATACATTCCCATAGGAGAATAATAAGTCTCATTGAAGTGAGTTTCGATAACGCCGGTTCATCGTCACATGTTTTCAAAAAAAGCACGATGAACCATGGATTTGCAACATGCTGATTACAAAGGAATCTTAAAGGTATGGAATCAGAAAAGAGGCGGACCGACTTGCCCGTATTGCTGCTGCACAACATCAATGCATCCTGGGGAGCGGAGGAAATAGCTTCTGCCGTCGAGTCGGTCAACAAAATGAAGTCCGCTTTGAGGCAGGAAGGCCATCCTGTTGTCGATGTTCCGGTGCAAAGTACAAATCTGGCGAAAATTTTGAAAAGGTTCCAACCGGAAGACCACATCGTCTTAAACTGGTGCGAAGAACTGCCCGGTGTTCCTCGAAGCGACGCAACGGTCGCCCAACTGTTGGAAAAAATGAAATTCTCCTATACCGGATCAACCGCGGAGGTTTTATCGACCAGCTGGAACAAGGCCGCCGTAAAAACGCTTTTGGATGAAAACCATATTGCCACACCCTGCTGGCGGATATTCTCAGGCCCGCAGTCGCCGGAGTGGGACTGTTTCCCCGCCATCGTTAAACCGGCCTTTGAGCATTGCAGTAACGGAATCACCACTGACGCCGTCGTGCTGAATCCCGCGGAACTCATGCAACGAGTTGCCTTTGTACAGGACAAGTTCCAGCAGCCGGCCCTGGTGGAAGACTTTATCGACGGACGTGAATTTCACGTCACGATCTGGGGCAATGGATCCATAGAGATGCTTCCGCCGGCAGAAATGGATTTTAGCGCCTTCAACAACCTGCAAGACCGTCTTTGCACGTTTGACTCCAAGTTTACCCCCGGCTCTCTGCATTACGAAAAAATTGAGATACGCATTCCGGCCGCACTGGATGAACATGAAAATCTCAAGTTGAAGCAAATATCCATGCAAGCGTATCAGAATATGGGTTGCCGGGATTACGCCCGCATCGACCTGCGTCTCCGAAACGGCATCTTTTACGTGCTGGACATTAATCCCAACGCGGATATCAGCCCGGATACCAGTCTGGTATATGCTGCCGAAGCAGTCGGATTGAACTACGGCATTCTGTGCAGCCGGTTAGTGAACTTCGCTGCACAGCGCCACCCGATTTACGGCTGCCGGGCAAACTAAGCACATTGCCCCCCCCCCCCCAAAAAGTTACTGAGTGAGAGAAAGATGAAACCCTATTTACAAGGTGCATTGGATGGCTTATGTGCCGTATACACCATCGTTAACGCAGCGCGGATTATTTGCGATATCGACGAAAAAGAATCCAGGGAACTCTTCCGGCAAATCCTGGCCCACCTGGAAAAAACCAAGGACCTGAGTCGAGTTTTAACCGAAGGGGTCGACCTGATAACCATCGGAGGAATTTTACGGGATGTTGTCGATGACAAGATCCGTTACCGGAGCATGCCGTTTAAACATCATCCGGAAACATCTTTGGATCAATTCTGGCACAAAATGATGTCTTTTCTTGATAAAGGACACAGACGCGCGATTCTGATCTGTCTGAGCGGCCCCATGTGGGATCACTGGTCTGTGGTACATTCGATCAGCAAAAAGCAGATTTGTTTCTTTGATTCCCACAAACTCAAGCGTCTGAATCGCAGCCGCTGTACTACAACCCGCAGTTCGGCAGCACGACCTCATGTTCTTTGTCCGACCCACACGTATTTTCTTTCCTGATCCCGGCGGTGAAAAATTATCTGAACGAAAAAGTCGAAATTCGATTATAGCAGAATTCCTCACAGCCAAGGGCGACAACAAAAACATCATAATCCGGAGTACGCCTATGACTCGTTCCCTGAACAGCGCCCTTGCCCAAGGCGTATCTCTGTTCGATGGGCTGTAATGGGTCATTTCCGCTTGTATGCCTTTTGGGAGCGTCAACACCGCCCGGCCGCCTTTGCAAAATCTTAATCTTCAGATAACGGCCCCAACAGCTGATCGTCTGTTCGGCGAGGTATAGCAGATATCTTCAAACTATCGTTTGGTGATATTGTATTGAGGTATCTCAAAAAATTTAGGTCATTGATAAGTTGTTTGCATCCCAGATATCTCAGATTTGTAGCTGGATCTTTAATCCCCATATGTAGTGGTGTACATAAAAATTAAAAGTGTAGAATTGAATCGATTATCCACACTTTTTTATGCATTAACGTGATTGAATAGATAGCCGCAGTCTTAAGATTATCGATACTGATGAATACGTATCGTATCTTTAGTTCTATGCCGTCGTTAAAGGTTAGGATTGGTTAATGTAATCTTGCATTTTATGTTATTCAAACCGCTTAAAAATAAAAAAGCGGCTTATTAGATTTTAGAATCCAATAGCCGCTCCTATTATTATATCTGTTATTAAATAGCGCCTTTGAGTTTCTTACCAGCTTTAAATTTTACAATAGTTGAAGCCTTAATTTTAACGGCCTCTCCGGTCTGGGGATTGCGCCCCTTACGGGCTTTTCTGCGGAGGTTTACATCATTCCACCCATTCCTTGAGATCCCGGATGCATCCCCTTTTTTTCTTCGGGTTTTTCTGCAACCATGGCCTGGGTGGTCAGCATTAATGAAGCCACACTTGCTGCATTTTGCAATGCGAACCGGACCACTTTGGTCGGATCCATTATACCGGCTTTCATCAGATCTTCATAGGTGTCCGTTTCGGCATTGTAACCAAAAGCGCCCTCGCCGTTTTTGACTTTATCGATGACGACGGAACCTTCAGCACCGGCATTGGTGGCAATCTGGCGAAGTGGTTCCTCCATGGCGCGCATGACGATTTTCGCCCCCAGCTTTTGATCGGCTTTGATTTTCATTTTCTCCAGCGCAGGCAAACATCGAACCAGCGCAACGCCCCCGCCCGGCACGATCCCTTCCTCTACTGCCGCACGGGT
>JAQBHK010000053.1:0-2532 GCA_032127815.1 Desulfobacterales bacterium | reverse complement strand
CCACCAGACATTTCTGGAAGACAACAAGGGAAACCTGTGGCCGATTTTGAGCAACAAAATTGCTTACGAGCGGGCCACCAAATACGCCGAGACCAAGAAAATCTTTAAAGAAGGGGCTTACGGCGGCTTTTTGGGGGCGGCGGCCGGGTCGCTGGTAGGAGGGGCTATCGGAATTGTGACCGGCTCGAATGTCGGCGATGCCGCCCTCAAGGGCGCGGCCGTGGGCGGTGCTGCCGGGGCCACTATGGGCGGCGCTAAAGGGTACGGCTCCAAAGACGCACGCCGGGATATTATTTCCGATTTGCAGGAAAAATCTCTTGAAAACAAACCCGTTAAACCCGGTCTTTTGGGTTACGGTTTTCTGTTTTTCCCGGCCGAAGCCGGATCAGCCAAGCAGGTGCGCCTCCAGGTCAAGGAAACCGATACCGGCACGGTGCATGTATTGAAAATGGCTTTTTAACCCTGACTTGTCAAAATCTGAGGATATCTCGAGTCCGGTTAAAAAGCGGATAACAACATCAAAATCGTGCAAAGTTCATTTAGCTTTGGCATTATTGCCTTGGGGGGAGGGTTCTTTTGGATCGGCTATGCCGGATGGTTTTGTTTGGTCGTCCGGGGTCCGCTCAAAGCTAACCTGGGCAATTCGGTGTCTGTCCATGGCTTCTATAGTGATTTTACAGCCTGGCAGTTTCACTGTATCGCCGATATCAGGCACGCGATCCAGATGCTTGTAGATCAAGCCTGCCAATGTTTTATATTCCCCGTCAGGAAAAGAGAACTGGATGCTCTCTTCCAGATCATCCAGATTGATAACCGGATCAACAAGCATTTTTCCATCTTTATCTCTACCTTTAAGATATTTGGGAACATCCGAGAATTCGTCTTCGTATTCGCCCACAATCTCCTCTAAGATGTCCTCCAGCGTGACGAGTCCGGCCGTACTGCCAAATTCATCGATGACAATCGCCATCTGCCGTCTCTGAACTTTGAAATCTGCCAGCAAAGATCTGAGAGACTTTGTTTCCGGGGCTACATACGGCGGAAGCATAATTGCACTGATCGGCAACTCGACTTCTCGTCCTCCTCCGTCCGGGCTGAACCGGTTTAGAACCTCCTTGATCGAAAGGATGCCGACGATATTGTCGATATCAGTATCATAAACCGGATAGCGATGGTGTCTTTCATGACGGTAGATCTCAAGAAATTCTTGAATTTTTATATCTTTGTGAAGACCGACGATTTGCGTGCGCGGCACCATAATTTCGGCTACGGAGTGTTCTTCAAGGTCAAAAACGTTCTGGATCATCGCCGTCTCATCCGGGTCTAAAATGCCTTCGGATTCACTGGTAACTAAAATTGAGCGCAGCTCCTCTTCCGAGATGGACAGGTGCCCGCCTTTGGGGCCGGCAAGATCTTTCTGCCCAAACAACCGCAACAGGCCGTTGGACGCATGGTTTAGCAGCCATATAACCCATGAAAACACGTGGTTAAGGAAGTTGATTGATCGCGCGACAGCGAGACTGATACGCACCGGCTTGTGGAAGGCATAAACTTTGGGTGCCAACTCTCCACCGACGATATGCAGGGCCGAGATGAAAAGAAAGGCAAACACCTGGACAAAAATCTTCACCGCATTATGGGCGCTGGCGCTCGGTATAATTGCAGAGAGGGCCATAACCGCCAAAGAGATAACCGGATTTAACATCGTAGTTATCGTTGAAATCCCGATAGCCCCGAGGCCCAATGACATCAGCGTGATACCGATCTGGGTCACCGAATAGAAACGTTCCGGCTCGGATTGCAAAAGTTGTACCATTTTGGCGGAAGAATCTCCTTTTTGAGCAAGGTGGTGGACACGACTGCGTCGTGCTGAGGTCAGGGCAATTTCCGCACTTACAAAATAAGCATTCCCCATAACCAGCAAAAGAATTGCCGCCAGTTTTATGAGTATAAAAGTCTCCATCTAAAACTCCTGTTTGACCGGTTCGTATTTATCTTAATTGCCAGCTTTTCATATAAGTCAAGTTCGGCCAGGTCATTGTGCGCCCCGGCGGAAATGTCGTCAACCATGATTTCCACGGCTTCTTCGAACTCTGCCATGCTCACCCTTTTTTTGTTTTTCCTGACGGCCGGCAGAGCGGCATAGACACCCTTTTTATCTCTGTGTTCTTTAACTTTTTAACATCAACCGCCTTTACCTAAGATCACTTCAGTTTTAAAATTGTAGCTTTGGTCACATCCCGAGTAACAGCTCTTAATTGCAAAGTATTTACTTAGATGCTTTTCATTTTAAAGGCAACATGGTAAATTACATAAGTTCGATAAGACCAGACCGTGTGAGAATCGATAAGGTTGGACGCAGCAAAAAAGGTGCGTAATGTAAAAAGTAACGGTTTCCGTTAATAGTATGTTTAAATACACTTTTTTTTTAAAATGTCCAGAGACAACAGCCGTGGAGCGATATCTGAAAAACACGCATAGACTCCGCAGGAATTAATTAAACGGTCCTTTCTGATCATCATAACCTCGGGA
>JAQBHK010000052.1:0-9874 GCA_032127815.1 Desulfobacterales bacterium | reverse complement strand
CAGATTTGTGGTGAACACAAAACCTCTGAACCCTGAACCCTTGAACCCTGAACCTTTGAACCCTGAACCTTTGAACCTTTGAACCCTGAACCTTTGAACCCTGAACCTTTGAACCCTGAACCTTTGAACCCTGAACCTTTGAACCCTGAACCTTTGAACCTTTGAACCCTGAACCTTTGAACCTGTGAACGGTTGCTCGGAAACTTTTAGTCATTATAAATATTTTGAGCACCAGACGAAAACTAGTCGGTGTCCGTTTTCAAAACTGACAGAAAAGCCGACTGAGGAATCATGACCTGGCCTACCATTTTCATGCGTTTTTTCCCTTTTTTCTGCTTTTCTAAAAGCTTGCGCTTGCGCGTTACGTCACCTCCATAACATTTTGCAGTAACATCCTTTCTAAAAGCCGAGATTGTCTTGCGGGCAATAATGTTACCGCCAATGGCCCCCTGGACGGCTATTTTAAACATATGTCTGGGAATTTCATCTCGGAGTTTATCACACGTGCGCCTGGCCCGCTCAACCGCCTTGTCTTTATGAACCAGCTGGGAAAGGGCATCCACCCGTTCTCCATTTATCAGAATGTCCAGCTTTACCAGATCGGTTTCTTTATAATCTTTCAGTTCGTAGTCAAAGGAACCATACCCTTTGGTAATCGATTTTAGCCTGTCGTAAAAATCGTAAACAACCTCGGCAAGCGGCAGCTCAAAAAACATTTCCATGCGACCGCTCGTAAGATATTGATAGTTGGTATTGCTGCCACGGCGATCCAGGCAAAGTTTCATAACCGGCCCCATGTAACGTTCGGGAATAATTATCGAAGCCCGGATAACCGGTTCCATCGTTATCTTAATTTTTGTAGCATCCGGATATAAAGCCGGATTGTCAATGATTACTGTTGAACCATCATTCATAATAAGCTGGTACTGCACTGAAGGTGCCGTCAAAATCAAAGACAGGTCATATTCGCGTTCAAGCCGCTCCTGCACAACCTCAAGGTGCAGGAGTCCTAAAAAACCACAGCGGAATCCAAAACCCAAGGCCACTGAAGTGTCTTTCTCATAAATCAAGGAGGCATCATTGAGTTTGAGTTTTTCCAGGCCGACCGCCAAATCCTCGTACCCGTCCGTCGCCACCGGATAGATCGAAGAAAAAACCACCGGTTTGGCTTCCTTGAAACCGGGCATGGGCGCTGAACATGGCCGGTCTCTTAAAGTAATCGTATCTCCGCAGCGGGTATCGCTGACCGTTTTTATGCCGGCAATCAAATAGCCGACCTGTCCTGCCAAGAGCTGTTTTTGCGGCACTCTGACGATTTGAAATATACCGACTTCTTCGACCTTGTGAACGATGTTATTCGACATAAAGGTAATAACATCTTTGGCTTGCACTCTCCCCTGAAAGACGCGGAAGTTAACGACAGTTCCGCGATAGGGATCATAATGGGAGTCGAAAATCAACGCTTTCAGCGGTGCTTCGGGATCGCCGGCAGGTGGCGGCAGATCTTTTATAATGCTCTCTAAGAGCTCTTCAATCCCGGTACCCTCTTTGGCTGAAGTTAGTATCGCCGTCTCCGGGTCGAGCCCCAGATCCTCCTCTATCTGTTCTTTTATGCGTTCAACATCAGCTGAAGGCAGGTCTATCTTATTGATTACAGGTATTATTTTGAGATTGTGCTCCATGGCGAGGTAGAGGTTTGCCAACGTCTGAGCTTCCACGCCCTGGCTGGCATCTATCAGAAGAAGAGCACCTTCGCATGAAGCCAGCGCCCGCGAAACTTCGTAAGTAAAATCCACGTGCCCCGGGGTGTCGATGAGGTTGAGCATGTAGGTTTGATTATCTTTGGCAGTATAAGGCAGGCAGATCGTCTGGCTTTTTATAGTGATACCCCGCTCCCGCTCAATATCCATAGTATCGAGGATCTGATCTTGAAAATCTCGATCCAGCACAACGTTAGTCGCCTGGATAAGGCGATCGGAAAGTGTAGATTTGCCGTGATCAATATGTGCAATAATACTGAAATTACGTATATTTATCATATCTCGTATTTGCTGTAGATCTTGTCAAGAGGCAAGGCACTCAGAGGAAACATTTGAAAAGCCGTCAAAAAGACGGCGGCTTTTCTCCGGCAGGGAACACGCTAGGCGATCCTAACCCGAATTTCTCATGAGGAGTTTATCCGATTTTAAATCTCACTTTAAAGTCGGCTGCACAGGTTCAGAAGTCGGTTGACACGATCTGCCTTTCCAATTATATTGATAAATTGAATTAGAAAAACTGTTTTATTATCAGATTGCTTAGGATTGTGTCAACCCCGGTTTAAATGCAGACGCAGCTTTTTTACCCAACGAAATTGGGCAGCTTAAAAAAATGAACAACCACATATTAATAGTTGATGATGATGACGCTATCAGAAACTCGATGCATGAATTCATGGCAAAAAACGGATTCAATGCCTTCGCAGCTGCAAGCGCGGAAGAAGCGCTTAAAATATTAAAAGCAAACTCGATCGAAATCGTTATCACAGACATCATGCTGCCAGGCCAGGACGGGCTTGAACTTACTGATTTAATTAAAGCAAGATGTGATATAGATGTCATTGTCATGACCGGCTACAGTGGCAATTATTCTTATGAAGAAGCCATCAATAAAGGCGCAAGTGACTTTATCTTTAAACCGGTGCGTTTTGAAGAAGTGCTGCTGAGATTGAAAAGAGTTTTAAGAGAACGTCAACTCACTAAAGAGCGTGTGCAAATCTTGGAAAAACTGGAAAAGCTCGCCATAACAGACGGCCTTACCAAACTTTACAATTTAAGACACTTTTATAACCAGCTGGAAGTCGAAGTTGACCGGTCCAACCGTTATGGCCATGCTCTTGGACTTCTGCTTTTGGACATCGATCACTTTAAGGTTTACAATGATACGTATGGGCACCTTGAAGGCGACAAGGTTTTAATTAAACTTTGCCAAATAATTCGCTCATGTCTCAGGACAATGGATTCCGCCTTCCGATATGGGGGGGAAGAATTTACTGTTATCCTGCCTGAAACGGGTGGTGGAGAGGCCAAAACGGTTGCCCACAGGATTAGAAAATCAGTAGAGACTGAAAAGTTTTTTCCGGAACCGAACAAGCCTTATAAGGTAACAATAAGCATCGGTGTTACTGAATATCGCAAAGAAGAAGCGTTCGCAGACTTTATCAAAAGGGCTGACAAAGCAATGTACCTTTCAAAACTGGACGGCCGCAACAAGGTCTCCACATTGTTTGCTGAAAAAGACTAATCAGAACCGTTATGCCAGACATTACTTTCTTGGTTAACCCGACCCGCAATCAGATCCAGCAGATAATCGCCCTCTACCGCATGGAAGAGTGGTGGACCGCAGAACCCTATGACCCTGATCATGTGGTTCGAATCGTCGCCGGCAGCCATTGTTTTGTGATTGCCAGCATTGAGGACCAAATCGTCGGCATGGGGCGGGCTATCAGCGACGGAACATGCGACGCTTATCTTCAGGATGTCACTGTAAAACAAGATTACCGGAGGCGGAAAATCGGCAAAAAAATTGTAACGGCTTTAGTGTCACGTCTCAACGGAGACGGCTTAAAATGGATTGGCCTGATTGCAGAACGAGGTTCTCATAACTTTTACGAACAGCTGGAATTTAAAAAAATGCCCGATTCCGTCCCCATGCTGAAAACTACACCATGAAATTTAAACCGATAGTCCCATCAGATTTTCCGAAACTAAAAAAGTTTTTTCAGCAGCAGCGCTACAGGCTTTGTGCCTATTCGCTCTCTTCAATTATCGCCTGGAACAGCGAAGAATTTCAGCCTTACGCCGCCGTTGACGGAAAGACTCTGATAGTCAGCAGTGAATTTGCCACCCACATGGAAAATCGGCACCTGATACTCCCTGTTTCGCTGTCAAAGGATTACCCGCCCCTGCAGCTCCACGATCTTGCTGTTAAATTAAAGTTCGATAAATACTGGTTCGTTCCCGAGGATTATCTTTTGCAGTACGGCAAAGCTCTTGTCGAAAGTTTTTTTGAAGTTAAAGAACAAAAAAATTATGAGGACTACATTTATGCTACTGATGATCTGGCACTACTTAAAGGCAACAAGTATTCCAGAAAAAGGAACCTGATCCATCAGTTCGAAAGATATTATGTCGATAAAGGCAGGGTAACAATAGAAAAAATGGTGCCTTCGTTTTTATCTGAATGTATTGATTTTCTTGAAAAGTGGTGTGAAGAATGTAATTGCGATATAGACGAGGATGAAGACCTTTCATGTGAAAGGCAGGCCGCCATAAACACCATTGAGAATATAGACCTTTTCGAACTTGATGGCCTTCTGCTGCGAATTGACGGCGAGATCAACGCATTCGGGATCGCCTCACACCTCACAGAGAGTATGGGAGTTCTTAATTTTGAAAAGGCTTTTTCAAGTATAAAAGGGCTTTACCAGTATTTTGACAGAGAGTGTGCCCGACGTCTTTTTAAAGGGTATTCCTATATTAACAAAGAGAGTGATATGAACCTTCCGGGTCTTGCCAAGGTCAAAAAATCCTATCACCCGGTCATGACCGTTAAGTCTTTTATGCTAACCGTGCGGTAGTTAAATTTTAATTCCGTGCTTCAGGCACACCGATCTTTTTTAAAATTATTCCCAAGGGGCAATATTTTGTAATGCCGTACTGAAAAAGGTTAAGCCCCACAAAGGCAGTAAAAAAGAACCAGTAGGGATGAACCCATATGCCTAAAGAAAGGCTTACTATAATAAATGTGCCTGCAAGTGTGTGAATCCAGTCATTAACAGTCATGATCAAACCTCCTATACATTTTTACCTCTGAGCCCTCGCAACGATGATCCCTTGTTTATGCATAACGGTCAGATTCGCCTGGAGTTTATTTTGCTTTGTTCCGCCGGCTAAGGCGTTGCGATACCGTACCGTCAAATTTTGCCCGATATTTTTTTTGTAAATTCCAGTCACTTGCGAATCTGGCTGACGGCAAATGTTATGAAAAAAATTGCCGACGCCAGAGTAACAATGGTTGCCCCGGAAGCAAGGTCGGCATAGTATGAAATGAAAAGGCCGCCGATGGTAGATATCAAGGCAACAACAACAGCAACGGCAATCATTGAGACATAACGTTGGGTTATTTGCGCAGCCGCCGCCCCTGGAATAACCAGGAGCGCGGATACAAGCACGATACCGATAATCTTCATGCTGATTACCACCGCCAGGGCCAGAATTGTCAAAAAGAAGTGATCGAGGAAGGTAACCGGCATCCCGCTGACAAGTGCAACTTCCCGGTCGTAGGCTACAAACAGCAATTCTTTAAAAAATATGCCGACAGATGCCAACACCAATCCGCCCAGCACGGCAATAATAACCAAATCCGTGCGTGTAATCGCCAGGATGTTCCCGAAAAGATACCCGAAAAGATCTACATTGTATTGATCCGACATGCCGATGAAGATAACCCCCAGCGCCATGGCCAGTGAAAAAAAGATGCCGATAGCGGTATCAGTGCTGAGCTTGCCCTGTTTGCCGATATAGCCGATAGCATTGGCTACCGCTACTGCAAAGCCGATGGCTGTCAGGGTTGGTGAAATGCCTAAAAGAGCCCCCAGGGCAACGCCGCCGAAGGCTGAATGTGCGACACCCACGCCGACAAATGACAAGCGGCGCAGAACAACAAAGAATGAGACCACCGCCAGAACCAGACTCAGCATCGTTCCGGCCATAAAGGCGTTTTGCATAAATTCAAGTCTGAAAATTTCAATCATGATCTTCATGCCTGTGAAAGCAGGTAACACATTTTGAGTCGTGGACCATAATTTTCATATCTTTTCCATAAACTTTCTCCTGCACGTCCGGGATAAAACAGGAGTCAGGTTCACCATGGTAGTGCAGCTGCGTATTCAGACAGGCAACACGGTCGGCATGGGAAGTAACCATCCCAATATCGTGGGACACCATAATTACGGATACGCCCTGTTCATCTCTAAGTGCGGCCAAAAGGTCATAAAAGTCTTCCTGGGCCACACTGTCAACGCCGGTCGACGGCTCATCGAGGATCAAAAGCTTCGGTTTAGAGACCAGCGCCCGGGCAATGTTCACCCGCTGCTGCTGCCCGCCCGACAAAATTCCGAAAGATTTTTCGGCATGGTCCGCCATGTTTACCCGGGAGAGCTGGTTCATGGCAATTTCCCTGCTTTTGAGATCCGGCCGCTTAAAAAATCCTAACTTGCTATAAAGACCCATCATAACGACATCCAGTACGGTTACCGGAAATAAGCGATCAGCATGGGAAATTTGCGGAAGGTATCCGATGTCAAGGCGGCTGTTTTTGCCCGGAGGTTGATCGAACAGCTTGACACGTCCTTTGGCAGGACGCACGAGCCCTAAAATTACATTTAACAGCGTGGTTTTGCCGCCGCCGTTGGGACCGACAATACCAAAGTTTTCTCCGGCATAGCACTGAAAAATTATCGATTTTAATATCCATTTCCCGTCGTACGCGACCCAAACGTCATCAAGCTCTACATAGACGTCCCTTTTACTTTGAATCTCCTGCGCCGTGGTCTTCACTGCATAGCCTCTTGTAAAACGTTCAAATTGTACTTCATCAGATCGATATAATTGCTGCGTCTTTTCATGCCGGGGCCACCCAGAGGATCGAGCAGCAGGACTTTAACCTTTGCTTCCTTGGCAATGACCTCTGCGGCCCGGGGATTGAGCTGGGGTTCGGCAAACACCGCCTGAATGCGATGCCGTTTAATCTGGTCCACGATATTCCTGATCTGGATCGGCGTTGTATTTCTGCCCGGAGCAGCCTCGATGACACCTACAGGTTCAAGTCCGTAGCGCCTGGCAAAGTAATCCCAGGAAGCGTGAAAGGAGACAAATTCTCTGATCTTGAAAACATCCACTTTGGCTTTGATCATCTTGTCGAGCTTGTCCAGTTCGACAAGATACTTTAGGCCCTGCTTCCTATAAATCTTTTCATGCTGCCGGTCAACCTCGCTCAGCGCAATCACAATTTCGTTGACCATCAATTTAACGCTTCCGGGGTCAAGCCAAATATGGGGATTGGCAAACGACGATTTGCGATCTGAAATATGCGGCTTGCCGTCCTGGTGCTGTGCTTTATCATGATCTTTGGTAGTGTGGATCAGTGCAACTTTCTCGGACAAAACAACCGTCTTCAGGCCGGAGCCTGCTAACTTGACAAACTTTTCGGCCCAGAATTCCAGCCCGGCGCCTATCATGAAGAAAACCCGTGCTCCGGTAATTTTTCTAACCAGACTCGGCTTGGGTTCAAAGGTATGGGGGCTCGCACCTGCAGGGAGAATAAAGGTGACATCAACATGCTCTCCACCCACTGCTCTGACCATGTCGGCCACCGGAAATATGCTGGTAACCACCGGAACCTTTTCTCCCAGGCATTTGGATGGATATAACTGGACCAACGCGAAAAGCAGTGCAAACAAAACAGAGCTAAATATATTTATTCTCTTCACAAGCCCAAAATCCCTTTTTTTACACTAAATAATAGATAGCTCTAACTCACTTATTTCGTCAAGGATATACCACTTTTAGAAAATTTTATTGATATTTCGGATTTTGCTCGAAAATTGAACATCAGATCGGTCTAGGTTATGAGGCTCAGGGTTAATTGCTTCGCTTTCTTTCCATTACCATTGATTCCATTGGATTAATATAATGGGATCATCAGCCTTTGAACCGTGAACATTTGAACCGTGAATCCTTGAACCCCTGAACCCGCCCGAAGCGGGCAAGCCTACAGCCCCAGGTAGGCACGTTTGACGTCTTCGTTTGCGAGGAGTCTGTCGGCGGTGTCGGAAAGCGTGATCCGGCCGATTTCCATTACATACCCTCTGTGAGCAACTTTTAGAGCCAAATTGGCATTCTGCTCCACAAGAAATATGGTAGTATTGTTTTCCGTATTTATTTTTCTGATAATCTCAAAAATCTGTTTGACAACCAAAGGAGCCAGCCCCAAAGAAGGTTCGTCCAGTAAAAGGAGCTTTGGTCGGGCCATCAGTGCCCTGGAAAGGGCCAGCATCTGCTGTTCCCCGCCGCTGAGGGTACCGCCGGCCTGGTGCCGTCTTTCGGCCAGGATCGGAAAAAGCTCGAATATGTATTCGATATCCTGTTTTATGCCGGCCTTGTCATTCCTTAAAAACGCCCCCATGTCCAGGTTTTCAAGAACGGTCAAATAGGGAAAAATACGACGACCCTCGGGGACCTGACATATGCCGAGAGAAACGATTTTGTTCGGAGCTAACCGGTGAATCGGTTCGTCCAGGAATAAGATTTCCCCGGTTCTTGGCGGAACGATTCCGCAGATGGACATGAGTGTTGTTGTTTTCCCGGCACCGTTGGCCCCGATCAGTGTGATAATCTCCCCTTCCGAAATACCGATGCTGACGCCTTTTAAGGCCTGAATGTTCCCGTAGAAAGATTCGATATTCTTCAGCTTAAGCATCGATCTCCTCTCCGAGGTACGCCTTAATTACGACAGGGTTGTTTTTTATTTCTTCGGGCGTGCCCTGAGCGATCTTTTTGCCGTAATCGACCACAAAAATTCGGTCGGACAGGCTCATGACCAGCTTCATGTCATGTTCGATCAGCAGAATGGATATCTTTTCATTATCCCGAATCCACAGGATAAGGTCGTCGAGTTCCTTTGTTTCCTGGGGGTTCATGCCGGCAGCCGGTTCATCAAGAAGGAGGATAAACGGTTCGGTTGCCATGGCCCTTGCGATTTCCAATCGCCGCTGGGCACCGTATGGCAGATTCATGGCAAGTTCGTTGATGAATTCCGTCAGGCCGATTTTTTCGAGAATGATGTAACTTTCCCTGACAACCTCTTTTTCTTCCCTGCGGGTTGACCGGCTCCTGAAAATAGCTCCCGCGATGCCGGCGGACATGCGGCAGTGCCGGCCGATCATCACATTTTCCAGAACCGTCATGTTCTGAAACAGGCGAATGTTTTGGAATGTACGGGCCAGGCCCCGTTCGGTTATATGGTTGGGCTTAAGGCCGTTTAAACGTTCTTGCTTTTTCCCCGGAGGTGAAATAATCATGTCACCTTTTGTCGGGGAATGGAGACCCGTAATGCAGTTGAAAAAAGTGGTTTTGCCGGCGCCGTTGGGTCCGATGAGGGCGGCGATCTCCCCTTCAACGACGTCCAGATCCAGGCTGTCCAACGCCCGGAGTCCGCCAAAATCCATGGTCAAATTTTTAACTTCAAGTATCGGTTTCATTTACCGCATGTTTTAATTATTATTTTGAAAACCTTCGAATTTATATGTTCGACGCACATCGCTGATGATGCCGCCGGGGCGAAAGACCATCATGAGCACCAGCATGGCTCCGAAGATCAGCATCCGGTATTCGGAAAAAGCCCTGAGGTATTCCGGCAGAAGGATCAGTACAAACGCTCCAATAATAACGCCCGTGATCGATCCCATGCCGCCCAGCACGACAATGCAAAGAACATTAATCGATTCCCAGATGGTAAAGCTGGCCGGGTTGATAAAGGTGGTCTTGGCGGCAAAGATGGCACCGGCCATCCCTGCCCATGTCGCGCCCAGGGCAAATGCATTCAGCTTTGTCGCCCGCTTATCGATGCCCATGGCCTGGCAGGCAACCTCGTCCTCCCGCAGGGCGATCCAGGCGCGCCCGATCCTGGAATCCTGCAGGCGATTTACGACAAAGACAGTAAAAATCACCATTCCGATCATGATGTAATACAAATAGATAGTTGCATTCTGAACGGAAAACTGCATACCGAAAAATCCGGGGCGTGAAATATTTGCAATTCCGCTGGGCCCGAA
>JAQBHK010000051.1:0-6664 GCA_032127815.1 Desulfobacterales bacterium | reverse complement strand
AGCACCACTAGATCTTGTGGTGATTGGGTCGAGGCAAAGGCCGGTGATAGCTGCAATATATCTTTAATCATTGCCAATTTGTGATATGATCAAGAACCGAAAAAGAGGTTAGTGGTGATGTGTGACGGAGAATACAACCTCACCCAATCCTTTGATAAAAGAATCTCAGCAGTGGGACCATTGACAATGCTCCACTCATTGGTGGTATTTTTGTTATCGCCAAGGGCCAGGTGCGGTCCAGAAGCCGTGAAACGTTTGTCGCTCGACAATAGAGGCTACAAGAGGCTCAAGAAAAGCCTTGATGGCTACGGCAACATCCTCAAAGGGCACCGGTGCGTCGGCAATCTTGGCCTTCTTGATGAATCCCAACCACTGAACCTTTTTATCCTCATCCTTCGTAAAAGAAATATTGAAGACCGTAGGGTTGACTGTGACCGGCGTGTTTCGATTCTCGAATGTTTTCTCAATCGCTTCGGCCAATGTTTCGCCACTGAAGTCAAACATGCGGGCTAAGAACCAAATATCGTAGAAATCTTTCATCCGGCTGTTCAGGATTCCAAGCTTGACCATGGCCTGAAACTTTTCGGCGATGGTGCTTTCCTTGGTATAACCGTTCAACTCAGGAGAAGGAAAATCAAGAAGCGAAGGATACGCGAATTTGCATGGGCCTGGAACGATCACATCCCCGAATCCGATATCAATCTGCAGGGAGACCCGTGCTTTACCGAGGCTGCCCCGGACGCGGCAACGAACGCCCTCGTAGTCAGCGCCTTCGGTAATCCTGGCGGCTGTCACCGTCTCCGAATGGAAATTTATGCCATCAGGTTCGACTTCCATTTCACAGGCATCTTTCATAGCGGCGACAATCACTTCGAGGCTGTTGTCGATTTTTCCCAAAAGATCGATGTCCATGGTGGGGCGTGACCCAAGTCCAGTCCATGCCAAAAACATCAAGGCACCCTTCAAAAGGAACCTGTCCCCGTGGGGACTCTTGGAGAGCCGGTAGATAAACCGTTCTATGGCGAAGTGTTGCAGGAGTTCATTGAAAGGGCGGGTGGTATCCTTAGCCTTGTTGAGAATTCGCTGATGCACTAACGCGGCTGTGTTTTTAATGTTCTTCGCCATTATAGAATTGCCTCGAGATAGGGACGGATGATCTTTTTCACGCGGCAAATCCCTGCATAGTGTATAAGGTCGTCCACCTTGATACTTCTGCGTTCGCGGTAAAAGCGGACCGCCTCCATTACCGTATCAAGGCCGACCTGGTTGCGGAACTTGAAGCAGTCGGCAAGCGTCTTTTCCGGGTTGTAAATGCGCACGCTTACGCCGTCGAGTTCATGGGTCTCAATACCCTCCGTAAACGCCTCGCCGGTAAAGCGGTAGGTCTTGATCGGCGGATGATCCAGGCGGGGTTCTTCCGCGCCACGCGGCAACGCCACATGCACCTCGTGGGGTATTTGGGTGGTGAGTTCGTAAAAGGCTAGTGCGGAAATGAGGCATATCACACCGCCCGGAACCCGGGTTCCAACGGTCACTAGGTCCGGGTTGCTCAGTGGCGGGCTGTTTGCAAGCCGATACACGCCGCGGCTTACCGCATCCAGCGCCCCCGAATCTCGCATGGCATAGAGCGTTCCGGGATGAATGCCTGCCCGAAGTGCTTGCGCTGTGCAAAGAATTCCGCCATGCTTCTTGAAGATACCGACTGCTCTGTCGAACCGGGAACCACGGTTTTTCGTATCTGGAGGATTCATGATAAGTTTACCTTCATATGTTCATTTATGTCGGTAATTCTATCAGTTTTGGATGTAATGTCAAGGAAAATTGCCGGCCCGCGGTCGTCCGGCTGACCGGGGAACTCTAAGATATGGTTTCAAAATCGCTCTTGACTTTTTGTCGTGTTGTAAAGCTAATCAATATGCTTTTTGAAATTTGAGGTATCAAAACCACCAAATATCTAATGGTTCCAACGCCGGATAATTTCATTTAAGTCGGCAAGAACTCGCAAATAAAAGCGCGTGAAAGCGAACAGGGTTTCGGAACATGTTTATGGAAACCACGATAGCATCCGGTTACAAACGCAACACTTAAAGCACTGGCGTGCTTTTGCCTTTTGCTGTTTTTAACAAAGAATTGCAATCCATCCTACCTGACTTACCTTGCCAGCATAGATACCATTCACAACGACAATTGATATACAGATATCATTTTTTGCTGGCGTCAGGTCAAGTAAATCCTATTTTTTAGCTTTGTAAAATCATCTTCGTCTACCAACAAGGGCGCAGTTATCAGGGGGCAGGGATCGGGGATCAGTGAAAAGTTGCCCTGGATGCTGGATACTTGATACTGGATAAAATAATAGCATTGACCTAAATTTAACCGTACAATTATCAACCTCCTGGCACGACCTTTCCTAACACCCTCGCATTTTGTAATACGGAAATGTATATCACAGAATCGCCTGCCCACCTGAATTTGAAAATATCACAATAATTTGGTATGAATAAAAAATGGTCTCCGGTTTATTTAGCCGGAGTTCATATTAAAAGATAGCTTTCATGATGCCGGTTCCGAATCTGCACTTTTAATGGATTCACGATGTAGTTATCAATCATTTTAGCAAGTCGTAAAAATTGATGATTGGGTTCAGATGGTGACACCACAATTTCTTGCGTTTAAGATTCTTTTTGGTATATTCTTGAATATCATTTTCAAATTGCACTCCATTTCTATCTGACCTGAATGCACCATCTGGCAAACTGCTGGCTTCCTGGTTGATCTAAATATTTAAGAATGCCTTCACTATATTGAAATAATATCAGATTCATACTTAATGCAAGCAAGCAGAAATCTCAAAAAAAGAGGGCCTTATGGGAAACATGGAACAGAATCCTATTGATTATCAACACATGTTCAATTTGTCTCTGGACCTGATTTGCATCGCTGGAATGGACGGTTACTTTAAATACTTGAATCCAGCCTGGGAGAAAAATTTAGAGTACACCCGGGACGAACTGCTATCCAGACCCTTTATTGATTTCATCCATCCGGATGATCATGCCAAGAATGATGAAGAAGTGGCAAAACTGGCTGCTGGCTATCAGACATTCCATTTCGAGAATCGGTATATTCACAAGGATGGGTCCATGCGACATATTTCTTGGACAGCCCAAGCTGTTGTTGATGAGAAAAAAATATATTGCATTGGAAGAGATATAGCCGAGCGCAAACAGGCGGAGGAAGCGCTTCAGCATTCACGGCATATGCTGCAGACTGTATTGGACTCAATCCCATCCGCAGTCTTTTGGAAAGATCGTGATTCAATTTATCTTGGTGGCAACCGCCCCTGGCTTGAGGCAGTCGGAATGAAGTTTTCGGAAGAGGTTGTAGGAAAGAGCGACTATGATCTTCCGTGGGAAAAAGATCAGGCAGATTCCTTTCGGGAAGACGATAGGAGTGTTATAGAATCAGGTCTTCCCAAATTTGACATTATCGAACTTTTTCACAAAGCTGATGGCACCCAAGCCTGGGCCAGGACCAACAAGGTGCCGTTAAGAGATGCGGAGGGCAACGTTAAAGTGTCCTCGGCACCTATGAGGACATCACCGAGAGCAAGCTCACCGGGGAGGCGCTGCGGAAAAGTGAAGCGTTCAAAAATACAATAATTGAAAGCAGTCCTGATTGTATCAAATTGCTCGATTTAGAAGGAAACCTAAAGTATATGAGCAAGGGAGGACAGGAGCAGTTAGAAATCAAGGATATTAAGGCTTATCTCAACAAAAGCTGGATTGATCTCTGGCAGGGTGAAGACAACATAAACGCACGAATGGCAGTTGATACAGCGATCAAAGGTGCTATGGGAAAGTTCCGAGGTTATTCACCAACGGAAACAGGGATACCACGATGGTGGGATGTGATTGTCACCCCCATTTGGGGCTCTAATGGTGAAGTCGAACAGCTTTTAGCCGTTTCGAGGGATATTACAGAACAGAAACAGATGGAAGCTCAGTTACGCCAATCACAAAAACTTGAATCTATCGGCAATCTGGCCGGCGGCATCGCCCATGATTTCAACAACATTTTATCACCCATAATAGGGTATACAGAGTTAGCCCTTGATGATGTTGAAAGAGGATCTCAGTTAGAAGATAATCTTCAAGAGGTATATAAGGCGGGCAAGCGGGCCAGAGATTTGGTCAAGCAGATATTGGCTTTTGCACGCCAGTCCGATGAAGAACAAATGCCTATCCAATTGGATAAAATTGCCAATGATGTGCTTAAGTTTATCCGATCAACAATTCCTACATCGGTCGAGATCCGACAAAAGTTTGAAAGCAATTCACTGATCATGGGTAATCCGACGCAGGTCCACCAGCTTTTTATGAATCTGTGCATTAATGCGGCCCAAGCCACGGAGGATCGCGGCGGGATTATCGAGGTCGGTTTGGCAGATGTCGCAATAGATGACAGATCCTTCTTGATTCAATTGGGCTTGAAACCAGGCGATTACATTAAAATGACCTTTTCTGATACGGGGTCCGGGATCGATCCAGACATCATCGGCTCAATTTTCGAACCCTACTTCACGACCAAAGGCGTTGGTGAAGGGACCGGTATGGGCCTTGCATTGGTGCATGGCATTGTCGAAAGCCATGGCGGCAAAATAACCGTTGACAGTGAATTGGGGAAAGGCACCACTTTTGGGGTCTATCTGCCCATAACCAAAAAACGTGAGGCTTATCGACCCTACGATGAAGAGAAACTGCCTTCCGGCAATGAGCGCATTCTGTTCGTTGACGATGAGTTGCCCATCGCTAAAATGGGTAGCCAGATTTTGGAGCGATTGGGATATCAGGTTACTGTTCGCACCAGCAGTGTTGAGGCTCTGGAACTGTTTCGCTCTAAACCCGATGATTTCGATCTGGTTATTACCGATATGACGATGCCCAATATGACCGGAGATGAATTGGCGATGGAATTAATCGCGTTCAGATCCGATATTCCTGTTATTCTATGTACAGGATACAGTAAAAAAATTACGGATGAAAAGGCAGCGAAGATTGGGATTAAGGCGTTTGCCTATAAGCCAATTGTAACGGCAGATTTGGCGAAAACGGTCCGAAAAATTCTGAATGAGGCCAAAGGTTTGCTCAATAATTATCCCATACTTGAACTCAGTCTGCGTCCAAAAATCAACAATACGACACGAATCTTCAACTTAGGTTGGTTGAAGATGCCTTGACCCTATCAAAAATCAAGCCCCAAAATATTTGCGATTGCCTTACCAAATCTTCAATGTTATTGATTTGATAGTGTCTGTTGCTCTAAACAATCCTTTTACAAGAAAGCCTAAAAAATGCCTACTGAAGTAAAGCTGGACCAGGATCAAGGTGCACGCCTTAATATTGAATTAGGCTGCCAATTATCCATCCAAGTTGAAGAAATGAAAGAGCGTTTGACAAGCTATCTCATTGGAATGCTAATAAATTCCTACTTAATTATCAAAACCCCTTCAATTGTTGGGATAAAAGATCTATTAACCAAAGGTAGCTCTGTCGTTGTGCGGTATATCTATTTAGGTGAAGTTTTCGGGTTTCGTTCAACCGTTTTAGGTTCTACTACTTCGCCATTTAAGATTATTTTTCTGTCGTATCCTAAAATAATTGAAAAAATTAACTTACGTCAAAAACCAAGGATAAGCTGTTGTATTCCCGCATCTCTAAATTATAAAAATTCCGAGCTAAAAGGGATAATCGAAAATATAAACAGCGGTGGCTGCAAGTTTACTACGCAGGACGCTGAGCATCCAAAAGCTCAACAGATTTGGGTAGAGGATAATATTCAGATTTCCTTTCCTCTGTTTGGATTAGAAGGCATCAAGGAATGTAATGGAATAATTAGAAATAAAAATTGTGGCGGCAAAAGGACAGAGCTTGGGATTGAGTTTGAAAAGATGGATTCCGAAATTTCTAATATGATAGATTCTTATGTAGAAAAAGTGAGAAAACACGTGGAAGATTCTTGAACTATTTAAGCGGGTCAGGAGTATATCAACTTAATAAACTTTTTAACTTAAAAACAATATGTTGTGTTTCAACCGTTTGACAGTATATGTTTGATTACCTTGAACGTTCAGTATTTAAAGCCTGAAAATTTGCACGATTAGGGTTCCTAATCTTCAATCCGAAATCTTGAACACCCGGTATCTTCAATCGTAAACAATCTGTGATATGGTCAAAAAGCTGAAAAATGACACCCGGTGATACGTAATATGGATGTCTGAATAGTGTCAGATTTGGTTTGAACTATAATTTTTAGATGTAAGGCCGAATTTCAGTTTTAACAGAATAAAGACAACTTCCTTTTAAAATCCAGTATCTAGTATCCAGCAACCAGCTCCCAGCAACCCGCAAACCCGCAACTCGCGGATGCACCAACGAACACGAACCGATTTTAGGTTGCATTAAATTTAATATCCCATTATTATTAAAGGGTTAATAATCTAAATAAAATCGTGTTGCGATTTTATAAAAATCCTGAACGCCGCGGGGAATGCTCTCGCTTTTGCGGTTCAAATTTAAAGCGGATCTTGCGAGCTCTTGACAACACGAAGAAGATAAAAGGAATTTTGCCATGAAAGAAAAAACCAAACAAAACGTTTATACTG
>JAQBHK010000050.1:0-7772 GCA_032127815.1 Desulfobacterales bacterium | reverse complement strand
TCTGCTTGGTCTGGGATGAGATAGCCTTGCCCACCGAATATGTTTCCGCAAAGCTCACCAGCGCGATTACAACGGCCGGACCCAGCAGGGAGCTGATGATTTCAAAATTCAGAGGCGGCACCATGGGATGCGGCAGCCCGCTGGGAACCTTGCCTATGATGGCGACACCTTTTAAATGCAATTCGAATACTACAATTGCAATGGTGGCCGCAACCAGGGCGATCAGTCCCGCAGGTAAAGCCTTGCGGAGTTTTTGAACGCCAAAGATAAGTCCCATCGCCAGCAGACCGACTGCGGAGGTCGAGATGTGTAAGTTCGGCAGGCCTTTTGCAATCTCTATCAGTCTTGGCAGGATGTATTCATGCCGGGACACACTGAGTCCTAAAAAGTGAGGAAGCTGGGTTGCGATGATAATTAGGGCGGCGGCAGCGGTAAACCCTTTTACTGCTGAATGCGAAATAAAGGACATTACCAAACCCAAGCGAAATACTCCAATGGCAATATACAAAATGCCCACCATAAAAGCGAGCAGAAAGGCGAGTTCAACAAACTCTTTGCTGCCGGGCTCCGTCATGGGGGTTAGTGTGGTTAGGACCAGCAGGCTCATAATCGCGATAGGACCGGTAGCCAGCTGCCGCAAACTGCCCCACAGAGCCCCAATTAGCGGTGTAACCGCCGCCGCGTAGAGTCCGTAAACCGGGGGCAGACCGGCCAGCATGGCATACGCCATTGCCTGGGGGATGAGCACTACCGCAACCGTCACTCCGGCAAGTGCATCACTGCGAAAAGTTGATATTTGATACCCCTGCAGCCATACTAAAAAGGGAAAAAAACGGTGGAGCTTACTTTGCTGGTATGTAGTCTTAGTCATAACCAATAGCTCCTTATTTAGTTAAAGCTAAATTACAAACCAACCCTGATCCTGTAAGTTACCGCGGCCGTCTTGCCTTTGGGAATGCGCATGTCAAACCTGATGGTAAAGGCATCTATTTTTTTGTACGGCAAGCTGCTTTTGACCACTTGCCAGTTGCCGGATAGCGGTTCCACAATGCTGACAGTGATGTCTTCGGCTTTGTGATTTTTGAGGGTAATTTCCCATGCAGACTCATGCAGGCTTGTGGAAATTTGCTTGTAATCGGTTTGGACCCTCTCGGCAACCACATCAAAAGCCTCGCCGATTTTAAGTTTGACGTCTTCGTTTTTGGGTGTATGTTCTATTTTATCCTCTCCGGCAAACTGGAGGCTGCCTTCATGATCCTGTTTATAAAGGCGCATAACTCCCGCCGGCAGAGGTATCCCCAGTTTGCTCTCTTTGTCATTTTTAAATGTAATGTTGACATCAACCGGTTGCCTGTAATTTTGCGTCCGATATTTTCCAGTCAGAAAAAGACCCTGTCCATGAACCTGGAATTCTTTCTTAACCGGTATATTGGCTGACTCAAGCAGTCGCAGTTGTTTTTTCTGCCTGTTTTTTATGGTCGTTTTGCGTTGCAGATCGTAGATATGGTATTCAAAAAACTCTTTTTCTTTAAACTGTTTCCCGCGGTCTGCCGTCATCGTCTCCATGGCGAAACGCCCGGCTTTGATCTTTTTCTCGACCTGATGCACGTCGCCTGCGACCAGCTTTAAACGGGCGTCTTTGTAGATCGCCCCGCTTCTATTATCCAGCGTAACCCACCCGGAAATATCGGCAGCCGTATCCGCCTGATTGAGAACCAGGACATAGTCGGCCTTCCAGCTGATATTTTCCGTCAGATAGGAGACCTCAAGCTTGTGGGTTTTGCGGGCGCTGTTTTGATAAAGCCAGACCAGTGTAGGGTTGGCGATAAGGTTTTCGGGGAGCTGGGGAAGAACTTTATATCCCGGATGACCTAAATATATTTCATCGTTAATTTTGTAAATTTGTCCCTGATTGTTGCTCAGCAAAATCGCCGTGACTGCATCCTTTCTGTCTTTGAATTTATTCCAATCGATGATCTTAATCTCTTTGCCTACATATTTATCGAGCAGTTTATCGGCATTTATAAGATCATACTCGTAATTTTGCTCAAGCACTCCAAACAACTCCGGGTAATCGAGTGATTTGGCATAAACAGTCTCCGGCAAAATATGGGAGGCAACATCCATAAACCTTAATTCACCCAGCCCTTCAGGGAGTTCTACCTGGCGGGTATCTTTGATAAGGCCAAGGTTCGAGTTGTAAACGGTAACTTCAACCGCCACCTGATCGTCAATGTTGCTTTCAAGCTTGTTCCGGGCCCATGCAATTGAAACAAACAGCAGCAACATCATGCAAAAGGCACAACTTCTGATTTTCATGGCTTTTTCCTGGTTAGTGTCTCTTGTAGGCGTTCACAGCCTCTTAACCCTTAATTTATCGAGGTGTAACGCAAATTGAGCGAAATCGAGGATGCCCCAGATCTCCCGCTAGCGGGATCTCCGTTTCACGACGTCAAGCTGCCCAAGGATGAAGCCGTAGTAAGCTACTGCGAACCCTTGGCAACCCGCCGGAGGCGGACAAGCGCGGAAGATGGGGTGTCATCGACTTTCGCTCAATTAGGGTTTAACGCTTTCGACGGCCTGTTCAAACAACTTGCTGGTCTTATCGGTCATTGCTGCGGCATCTTCCAGTAAAGATGCTGTTTCATCCCTGCCCTTCTGCTTTGCTTTTTGCGCCCAATCCCTGTATGTTGCGGCATGATCGTTATTATGCTTTATCCAGTGCTTAAGAAGTTTGATAATTTTCTCATCAAATGATAAAGCACTGTGTATCTCATGGTTGTGATGATGATGGGCCAATTTGATTCTCCTTAACTTTGATGAACTCGTAAAATTAGATTCAAGTTTGAAAGAGGCCGTTTCCGAATGGCAACTTGGTTGATGTTAGCAGTCTATAACAACAATAGTCAAGCATGCTCAAATTTCGTTTAAATAAAAAAAACGCCGTTGTTTTTCTTGTCTTGGTTGCCGGATCTGTTTCCGGGATAATAGCCGGCGCCTTTCTTGCTTTCACCCACGATCTCCCGCAGATCCTCAGTCTGGAAAGTTTCACGCCCTCCGCTGTCACGCGAATTTACTCCGCCGACAAAGTCCTGCTGGCTGAACTGTTTGTAGAAAAAAGAAAACCGGTTCCTTTAAAACTTATACCACATTACCTCAAAGCAGCCCTGATTGCCACAGAAGACAGGAGCTTTTATAAACACAGCGGTGTCGATCTGAAAGGAATTCTTAGGGCCATTATCAGGGATATCCAGGCAGGAGAATTTGTCGAAGGTGCCAGTACCATTACCCAGCAGTTGGCTAAGACCCTCTTTCTGACTCCCCGCAAAAATATTGTACGTAAAATCAAGGAAGCAATTTTAGCTTTTCAGTTGGAGCGCCGTTATACAAAAGATGAAATTCTGGAATTATATCTTAATCAGGTATATTTTGGCAGCAGTGCCTACGGCGTTGAGTCTGCCGCCGGTATATTTTTTGGGAAAGCGGTTAAAGACTTAGATTTGGCCGAATGCGCTCTGATCGCAGGCATGCCCAAAGCACCTTCACGATACTCCCCTATGGTCAACAAAGAGCTGTCCGGAAAACGCCGCAACACGGTCTTAAAGCAAATGAAAGATACCGGCATCATCACTGCAGAAGCTTATCTTGAAGCCTTAAAGGAGCCATTGAATACGGGGAAAAAAGATAAAATTTCGATCAAAGCACCTTACTTTGTAGAATATGTCAAAAAACTTCTTGAAGAGACATTAGGATCATCGCTGCTCTATAAAGGAGGACTCACCGTTTTTACAACATTAGATTTCGAGTTGCAAAAAGCGGCAGAGCGCTCCATCGCACAAGGACTTTTAGACCTTGAGGCTCGTATGAAACAAAATAAAATAATAGATCCCGATCCCCAGGCCGCCCTGGTAAGCCTGGATGTGCATACCGGAGGAATTTTGGCCATGGTAGGGGGTAAGGATTTTTTCAATACCGCTTTTAACAGGGCTGTTGATGCCCGCAGACAACCAGGTTCCGCTTTCAAATCAGTTATTTACGCTCATGCTATAGAGCGGGGTTTCCCCCAGAATACAATCTTACTGGACGCACCGGTGGCTTTTAAAGATTTTGACAAAAAAGAATGGCAGCCGCAAAACTTTTCCAAAAGCTATCAAGGTGAAATGACGCTTAGAATGGCGCTTTCAATGTCAAAGAATATTCCCGCAGTCAGACTCATCGAAATGCTGGGGCCTAACTCGGTAGTCCGCTTTGGATACGACCTCGGCATTGAATCCAACCTTGCTCCGAATCTGTCGCTGGCGCTGGGAACGTCGGAAGTGACCCTTTTGGATTTGACCGCCGCTTATGCGGTCTTCCCCAACAGAGGAAGCCGAACCAAACCCTTTGGTGTCATGGAAGTCCTCGACCGCAAAGGAAGGATCGTCTGGCGTGTTAAGCCACAGAAAAAAATAGTCATGTCGCGGGCCGGCGCGGCAATAATGACAAACATGTTGGAAGGCGTTATTCAGGAAGGAACAGGCAAAAAAGCACGGGTAATACAGCAGCCGATTGCAGGCAAAACAGGTACTACCAATGATTATAAAGACGCGCTGTTCATCGGTTTCTCACCATCGATTGCCGCCGGAGTATGGGTGGGTCAGGATGCGTTCAGCACTTTGGGTGCATGGGAAACCGGGGCTAAGGCCGCACTGCCCATATGGATCGAATTCATGCAGAACGCCCCGGCCAAAACACCTTTCCAGTATTTTGATATACCCGATAATGTGGTTAAAGTGCGCATGAACCCGTTAAACGGCCGCCTTGCAGCGGATGACTCGCCTGATGTGGTCAGCGCTCTTTTCAAACAAGGGACGGAACCCAGAAGATAATACCATTTTATAGACGAACTGCATTATATGCAGGCAGTTGACTTTTGTAAAACCTTATAATAACATGTAATACTTAAATAAATTCAACATTCGGCCAGCATTAAAGCCACCTGATCCGGATAAATTTTATTACCAGAAACCTTGCTTAACGCTTATCTGCGAAAGCTACAGGAATACAGCCATGAAAAAAATTTTCAAGTTAAATCCGTATACTATCAGCGCATTTACCATTGTTTTAGGCATTTTTGCCTATGTCTATGGAGTCCCTTTTTTGGATATCATTGAATTGAAAACCATCGACCTAAGATTCACCACCAGGGGAAGCATTCCCGCAGGCCCTGAAGTCGTCCTGGCGGTTATCGATGAAAAAAGCCTCGAAAAGGAGGGGAAATGGGTTTGGCCGCGATCAAAAATTGCCGCCATAGTTAACAAGCTCTCAAAAGCCGGCGCCAAGGTTATCGGATTTGATATCGGCTTTCTTGAACCGGATGACGCCAGAGTCGTTCAAACCATTGTTTCCATCCAGAACGAAATTAAAAAATTGATTTTCAAAACAAATCCTTTGAAGGTTTCCTGGAAAATCTAAAATTAGAATCCGACAACGACAAACTGCTTGCCAATGCTATCTCAAATTCCAAAGCCAGGATCGTATTAGGATATTTTTTTCATATGAATCCTGAAGCGGCCCAGCATTATAGTGAAAAGGATCTTGCCGCCCATCAAGAAAATGTGCGGGGGTCCCGTCATAAGTTTGTGCGCTATACCTCAGAAACCGCCCAAAAAGTGCCTTTGATTGAAGCTAAAATGCCAGTATCCAACATCGAAATAATTTCAAATGCAACCGCATACTCGGGATACTTCAACATGTTTCCCGATCCGGACGGTGTTGTACGCTGGATACCTTCCGTATTCAGATTCAACCATACACTGTATGCACCGCTGTCTCTCATTTCGGCCGGTGCTTACCTGGACAATCCCGTCTCGGCAGATGTGGCTGAGCACGGTGTTGAAGGGGTTAGTATTGGCGATCTTTTTATACCCACAGACGAACTCGGACGCATCCTGATTAATTACCGGGGCTGGGAAAAGACCTTTCCCCACATTTCGATTACGGACATTCTGCATGAAAATGTTCCCGGCGATCTCCTCGCAGACAAGATTGTACTGGTGGGGGCTACTGCCGTAGGCATATACGATCTGCGGGTTACGCCTTTCGGAACCACTTTTCCGGGTCTTGAAATCCATGCCAATATTATCGACAGCATCCTAAAGAGGGATTTTCTACAAAAGCCGGGCTGGGCCTCAATATTTGATGTCCTGGCGATGCTGATTGCAGGACTGTTCTTAGGGCTCGTGCTGTCCCGGACAGGAGTCGTTCCCGGTGCCCTGGCCGCCCTGGCCTTGTTTATCGGCTACATTGCGCTGTGCCAGTACCTGTTTTCCGCCCAGGGATTGATTCTCAATCTGGTTTACCCGCTTACTGTGATGATTATTGTCTATGTTGCCATTACCGCCTACCGCTACTTAGCGGAAGCCAGTCAGAAAAGATTTATTAAAGATGCATTTTCAACCTATATGTCCCCCTCGGTTGTCAACCAGTTGATCCAGTCTCCTGAGAAACTGGTTTTGGGTGGTGAAAAACGCGTTATCACCGCATTTTTCTCAGATGTCCAGGGATTTACCAGTATCTCTGAAAAGCTCACTCCCCATGAACTGGTGGAGCTTTTAAATGAATTTTTAACCGAAATGACCGATATTATCCTCGCCCATGAAGGCACGGTGGATAAATTTGAAGGGGATGCCATCATTGCCTTTTTCGGAGCTCCCAACCCGCTGGTCAACCAGGCTGAAGTGGCCTGCCGATCCTGTATCGAAATGCAGAAAAAGCTGGCCGAACTGAGAGTAAAATGGAAAGCTGAAGGCAGGCCCGAGCTTAAAATGCGCATCGGCCTATGTACCGGCCCTGCCGTGGTAGGCAATATGGGATCGAAAAGTCGTATGGACTATACCATGATGGGAGATACCGTCAATACGGCTGCCAGGCTGGAAGGGGTGAACAAGGCCTACGAATGTTTTACGCTTGTCAGCGAGTCAACTTTCAGCAAGATCGGCAAAGGTATTGTTGGCCGGGAAATCGATTCTATTAATGTCGTCGGAAAAAAAGAACCGATAACGATTTACGAACTTATCGGCTTTCCGGAAGATATTGACGCCCCCTGGCGTGAAACCCTGGACAACTATGCCCGGGGACTGAGCGCATACCGCAAACAGGACTGGAACCGGGCACTGGTTTTCTTTAATCAGGCGCTGGCAGCCATCCCGGATGACGGCCCCAGCAAAACCATGCTGGCACGCTGCAACGATTACAAAGTTAATCCCCCGGACAAATACTGGAACGGGGCCTATTCCATGTTGACCAAATAAAATCGCTGCGCGATTTTATACAGCGTCCCGCTTTAAGCAGAACTTTAAAAAGGAAACCAAAATCAAAAAGCCCCGCTGAAATAGCGGGGCTTTTTGGCTTTGTTAAGGAAGCGCGAACTGATTCGGACTTTTTGCGCCTGTTTATTGTTTAGTGCCCTCGAAAACGCCCGTGGCACCGTTAGCGGAATCTTTTTTCATACCCCAAGCGCCGCCGATATACTCGCCGTTGGGCCCGTAAAGTGATCCTTGAGCACTTTTGTAATCTGGAGTATGAGTATATGGAGCCACCGGAGACGTCAGTGTCCAAGATCCTGTAGTTGTATCAATGGTAAACGAACTGCTGCCAAATGTCCCGCTGGCACCGCTGATACTAGCACTATATGCTCCATTGGAAACTTCCATGACAAAATCGCTGATCGTATTCGAACTCACACTACAACTAAAAACTCCGGTCATGTCGATGCCCTGGGGGGCGCTGCT
>JAQBHK010000049.1:0-16241 GCA_032127815.1 Desulfobacterales bacterium | reverse complement strand
TTTGTTATTTGGAATTTAATTTACTGCATTTGAGATAGGTGCACCCCTATGGGGTGAAACCAAAGCAGGGTCCTCTGGGTCTGGATTCTTTACACTTATTAATCTGCAAGTAGATCCACGTGCCGGTTGCCTGCCGGTTCCAATTCCACCCGCTTGGGCCAGAAGCCGTATCTCAACCGGTGGACCAGCAGACGGATATCGCTTAGCAGTACCAGCAGGCTGGGAACCAGCACCAGGGTTAAAACCGTTGCAAAGGCAATCCCTGCAGCTATGGAAAGCGCCATGGGGATGAGAAACTTGGCCTGCAGATCCGTCTCCATAATCAGCGGAGCCAGCCCGCCCACCGTACTGACCGAAGTAAGGAAGATGGCCCGGAAACGCCGCGCACCGCCGCTTAGGATGGCCTCGAAAAAGGGCATGCCCTCGGCGATGTTTTCGTTGACCCGTTCGATCAGGACAATGGCGTCGTTGACCACAACACCTGTAAGGGCTACCATTCCGAATATGCTCATGATTGACAGGTCATACCCCAGCAGCAGGTGTCCCATAACCGCACCGATGATTCCAAACGGTATCGTAAACATAATGATAAAAGGCTGGGCATAGGAGCGGAACATAGTGGCAATAATAATGAAAATGCCTAAAAGGGCCAGTGGGTACCCCACATACAGGCTGTCGAATGACTCCCGCATCTTTTTCTGCTCTCCCTGGAGGTCCACATGGATTTTGGGATATCGTTGCTTAAGCTGCGGGAAGAAGTTTGATGCCAGCTCGGCGAAAATCTCGTTGGCGTTGGCTTTTTCGGTATCCACGCCGGCACTGACCGCCACCCGGCGCATCCCGTCGGTCCTGGTAATAGTGGTGAATCCCGGAGCAAAAGAGATGTCCGCCACCGACATCAACGGAATTTCAAAGCCGCCGGGAGTCCTTATGCGCACATTTTCAAGGTCTGAAATCCGGCTGCGTTCAGCGGCCGTATAGCGAACCTTGATGCGGATGTCGTCCCGTCCTCGTTGCAGACGCACGGCTTCATCTCCGTAATAACCGGCATAGATCTGTCTTGCCAGATCTTGTACGGTCAACCCCAGAGCCCGGGCTTCGGGTTTTAGCTGAAGACGCAGCTCGTTTTTCCCCGACGAATAGTCGCTGTTGATCTGATAGACCCCCTCAAATCTGCGGAGCCGTTCCATAAGATCACCGGCGGCAGCCAGAATAGTCTCCATATCATGCCCCTGAAGCCATACTTCAATAGGAGCCCCTGGAGGTCCGGCCTGCAATCCTTGAAATGTCAAAGATTTTACACCCGCTAACGGTCCTATTTCCTTTTCCCACTGAACCATCAAATCTTTGGAATGAACTCCGCGACGCTCGGAATCGAGCAGTATGGCCTGCACTGAACCGAGGTGAGGCCCTGACCGAGGTATATTTTCGATAGTCTGGCCGATCAGGACCATGCGGTCTTTGATTAATGGATCTTTTGATCGGGTTTTTGTGCGCTTCGCCAGGCGCAGCAGAGCGGCGTCGATCTGCTCAAGCGCTTGCCGGGTAACCTCCGGCGGTGTCCCGCTGGGAAATTCTACGGTTGATGTCATGATAAATCCGTCAACCTCCGGAAAAACTTCAAACTTGAGAACGCCGCCCCTGATCAGCCCGATGGTCAACAGCAGGATACTGATGGCGATACAAAATGAAATATAGCGCCAATAAAGGGCCTTGCTCAAAAGCGGCGTGTAAATGCGGGCCACAAACCATTCCATGGACGAACTGGTCAGGCGATGCACTATCTCCAGCTTACGAATTAAGGGATGATGATTAGTGCCGCCCGCATGGGGGTCCGGTAGATGGCTAAGATGAGCCGGCAGCAGCAGCAGACATTCCAGCAGGGATATCGCCAGGCAGGCAATCACCACCGCCGGCATGATGGCGATGAACTTGCCCATAATTCCACCGACATAGAAAAGCGGTATAAACGCCACTATGGTTGTAAATACAGCAGCAGTCACCGGCATACCCACCTCCATGACACCGTCGACGGCCGCCTTTAAAGGCGGCTTGCCCTGCTTGCGGTGGAAATAAATCGCTTCGCCCACCACAATGGCATCATCAACGACAATACCTAAAACCATGATCAGTCCGAACAGCGATATCATGTTGATGGTGCCGCCGATGGCCCACAGGATGACCAGGGCGCCGGCAATGGAAATAGGGATTCCCATGCCGCCCCAGAAAGAGAGGCGGGCATTTAGAAATGACCACAGCGTCAAAAAGACAATCATCAGACCGATAAGGCCGTTTTTGGCAAGCAGATTGATCCGCGACCGCAGCATCTGGGTGTTGTCATAAAGTATTTTGAAATTGGCGCCGGCCGGCAGTTGCTGCTGTTTTTGAAAGATAAACTTCTGAACAGCCTCTGATATGACCAGCGCATCTTCTTCTTTGGTTTTATAGACGATGAGCATGACAGAGGGTTTGCCGTTTATCAGGGCATTGACGGGATCTTCTGTAAATCCGTCGTTAATAGCGGCCACGCGATCCAGGGTAATGATTTCACCCTGGGGTCGAGCCAGGATGACGATGGAAGCGAGCTCCTCACCCGTATATTTGCGTCCCATGGTTCGCACCCGGATCTCTTCGCCCCGGGTCCGGATGGTTCCGCCTGCCAGGTTCAGACTGCTGCGCCGCACCGCTGCGACCACCATGTCAAATGTCAGCCCGTATTCACGCAGCCGCTGTTCGGAAACCTCGATGCCGATTTCATACCCGCGGGCACCCAAAATTTCCACATTAGAAACTTGGGCAAGCTGCTGGATTTCGTCTTTAGTTTTCTCCGACCACTCTTTGATCCTGCGCTCGGACATGTCCCCGGAAAAATAGAGCAGCAATACCGGATCTTTGAGCATCAGCTCGGTAATAACCGGCTTTTCGGCATCGACCGGAAAAGTAGAGATAGCGTTTATCTTGGATCGGACTCTGTCGAGAACATCGTTTACATCGTAATCTTTTTTGACTTCTATAATGGCGGTGCCGATATTTTCGCTCGACTCGGTGGTGTACTGCTTGATACCTTCCAGGCCTTCTACGGCTTCTTCAATCTTTTGACTGATACCCTCTTCGACCTCTTCAGGGTCGGCACCGGGATAGGGAACCGAAATCGTGATCATATCCAAAGAAAATTCCGGGAAATTCTCCCGGATCATGGACATGGCGGCGATCCCCCCGGCAATAAGAATCAGAACGAGAACGATATTGGCAAATACCGTGTTGCGGGCAAATGCCGTCAATAAATTCTTCATGGTAGCCTTGTCGGTTTGCTTTTATGTTCAAATCTATTTATGGACTGACACTAGTTACCTTGAGTAATGCATTTTCCAGCGGATCGACAAGTCGAGTGGTGACAACCGTATCACCGGCATGCAGGCCCGCGTTTATGTAAACGTTTTCTCCTTCGATGCGGGCCACTTTTACCGGTACAGTTTTCAGGCGATTGTCAAGGACAACATAGACCGTATTTTCAAAACTCACCGCCTGCCGGGGGAGCCGGAAAACGTTATGCAGGGTTCTGCCCTCAATCTTCACCGAGCAGAACATACCTTCGACCAGAGGCAAAGATTCCGGTTCTTTTTTAGTTGCATTTTCAGCAGCAACCCGCACGGCGACGGTAAGAGTACGAGTTTGCTGATCGAATTTCACCACCCGGTGCAGCCGGCCTTCCCAGGTTTGCCCGTTATTATTCTCTGTCCAGCGGACGATGCTCGGCGCTTTTTCAAGATCGGAAAACCATGCGGTTGTTTTATCTGTTTTTTCTTTTTTAAAACGGAGCCACCGGCGCGCATCCCGGCTGTCCAAAGGCACCTGGATTTCTAAAACCGAATCATCCGCAAGGACGGCGACATTTTGTCCCGGAGTGACATACTGACCCTTTTCCAGCGCAACCGATTTGATACGTGCATTAAAGGGCGCGCGGACCTCGCAGTGTTTTAGACTGGTCTGGGCCGTGGCCAGAACCTGTGCTATCTGGCTGGTTAGATCAGCGGCTGAAAGGATCACTCTCTCAGCCGCTTCAACACCTGCTTGAGTGCCGACGCTGTTCTTTTTCAGCAATACCCGGACGCGCGCATGTTCTTTTTTAGCCAGTTCTTGACTGCGCTTGAGGATTTTCAGGCGTTCCCTGCCGGTTTTGAGGACAATCATATAATCGGTTGGATCAATCTTAAAAAGGACTTCTCCTTTAGGGATAATCTCACCGGTTTTCAGTTTAGGATGTATCTCGATAATTTTTCCGGCAACTTCGGGCGCTATCGGCACCACAGTCAATGCGTTTACTTCACCATAGCCGGAAATCAACACAAGGATATCCTCTTGTTCAACCTGCAGAGCCTCTACTCTTAGGGGACGTTCGCCGTTTTTGGCCTCGGCCGGAGGGGTTTTCAGCCTTGAGAGGATTCCCATTCCCATGACACCGGCAAGCAGAACAATGAGGGAAGCTACAATGCTGACAAGCACAACCATAGCCGGTTTTTTTGATTTTTCGATTTTTTTAAACTCCATCTGACTTCACCTTTTATTCTTCTTGAACTGCACCGCGCGCGCTAACCCCGTCCGCCTCCGGTGGACGGGGTTCGCGCGCGGATCAAAAAATGGACAGAATTCCTTACAGTCGCGCGAAGCACTGCCGTACGGCAGAACATCCCTTGCAAGAAAGCTTGATGGAGCGAAGCGGAAATCCCGCTCAGCGGGACTGCAGGGAGCTTCAAATAACGGGTGGTAAGGCGGCAGGAAAGGTGAGGCGTCTCGCATCGCATGTACAAGCTGTGCATTCCTTGCGGAGGAAACGTTGAGAATGAGTAAACTGCAGGATTTTTTATTTACTTAAGTCGATTCTTAAGGATGCCGGACGATTGCTGCAGTCACGTTGTAGCCGTCATACAAAGATTCCGTTACCGGGCGATCTGCAGCACCCTCGACTTTTGCTCAATAAAGGTTATAAAATATCCGCCGGGGACTCAATCCTCCAGATTCTCCACATTGGCGCCGAAGGGTTGCGCCGCCGCCGCGTCTCTATCTGAGAAAATGAGCTCAGCGGCTATCTCAGCTACATCCGTAATTAATTCACGACAGTAAAGAGCATGCTCCCGACAAAGCCAGGTTGCGTGCCATTTGGAGGTCAACTCTCTACAGAGTGTATCCCCATACTTTTCTTTGATTCGATTAGGAAGCTGATTGAACAATCTGTATAGACCCGGTTTCCCGTAAAGCTGCTCTTTCGATTTTTTGAGAACTTCCTTGCCTTCTCCTTCGGGAAGGGCGCTTCTTCCGTGGACGGCACTGACGGCCATGACAGCCCCAACGACAGCGCCGCAAGTATCGCCGTAGAGCCCGATGCCGCCGCCGAATCCGGTTGCCAGTTTTTTCACTTCCGGGGGCAATCCGGTCTCCACCAAAGAGAGCACCGCTTCGGTAACGCATTCGGCGCAATTGTACCCCAAAGAAAAATTTTTCCTCGCCCTTTGTTTTATTTGCTCTATTTGTTCTTCTTTATTCATTTTTTGGCACCCTCTTTACCCGTAATTATGTAATTGCTAAAGCACTCTTTTTGCTAGAATTTTTAAAGAGTTGTTTTTTTTGTTGGGAGAGTAAAGCAAAAGCGGCCCCCCTTTTTATTTTCACTTTCAACCCAGATCTTTCCTTGATGGGCATCCACGGCCATCTTACAGAAGGTCAACCCCAAGCCGGTTGTATGTACACGTCCTTCGCTTTTTTTGTTAACCTGAAAAAATTTGTCAAAAATGTTTTGGTGGTGCTCGGCAGGCACACCGGGGCCGTTGTCCCGGACGAAAAATTTGATCTCCTCAGACGGCAAAGACTCAAAACCCACCTCGATGGTATCATCAAAAGGTGAATAGTTGATGGCGTTCGTTAAAAGATTTTGTAAAATTCGGAGCAGAATACCGCGGTCGCCCCAGAAAAAAACGGTAGTTTCAGAGGCTGGAAAGTTCTCCGCAAAAGTCAGGTTCTTGATCTCTAAAAGACCAAAGAGCCTGGCCAGAGCCTCTTTGATCAGGTCCTGAGGATCGATCTTTTCAAGGATCAGCTTGAGCCGGTCTTCTTCAAGCTGGGCTATGTCCAGCAGATTGAACACCATGGAGTATAATGTATCACACGCCATTTTACCGGCGTTCACATATTCGCGGTCTTCGTCGGAAACAGCATAAGAAAGAATGTCAAGATTTGCTATCAATTCCGAAACAGGCCCTTTTAAATCGTGGATCAGCATATTGTAAAAGTCGGTCTTAAGCTGTTCCAACTTCTCTAATTGAAGGTTCTTCTGCTGTAAAGTGCGCTTTTTCCTTTTTAAAGATTTTGTCAGGCGTTGATTTTCAAGAGCACCGATGACATGCCCCGCTAAAAATAACAGGGATTTCTGTTCCTCTTGGGGAAAAGAATCCTTACCTATCTTATCCGTTGCAGTTATGATACCAATAACCTTATTATTGACGATGATAGGTACCAGCAACAATGCGCATCCTTTATAGTGCTCAAAACGTACCGGGAAAATATCACTGGCGGAAATATCTTCGACATACAAAACGTCTTTATGTTTGAAAACCCAGGAGGAGGGCGATTCCTGATCGAGACGTTGCTTTACGCCTATCAATTCGGTATTGGTCGAGGCCGCAACTTCAAGGTTCTTAGGGCCTTTCACCAGCATGATAGAGCCGCTTTTGACACCCAAGTGCCGGACAATTTCAAGGATAATATGCTGCAGTTTATCTTCGAAATCGAGGTGCTGGTCATTGGAGATGGAATTGATTTTTATTAAAACTTCAAGCAATGCTTTAGCTCTTGCCATTGGCTTCTCCTCACATTTTAACACAACTTTGCAAAAGATCTTGGGCTTCTTTGTGGTCCGGGTCGATCTTTAACAATCTTTTCAAGGCTCTTTCAGCCCAAATAGGCTTGCCGATAGCTATATAATCCCGGGCAAGGTGGAGTTTAACTTCCGGGTTTGCGTCATCATTTTTTTCCGCTTCAATCAAATATGGTAATGCTTTCATGACATCACCTAAAGATTCCCATGTTTTACCCAGCTTAAAATAAAGGTCTGTCCGCTGCGGCAGTTGATTGATCAGCTTCTCTAAAAGGGAGGCGGCATACTCGCCTGCTCCGTTATCAAAACAAAAATCGGCAACTTCCTCCTGCAGCACTAAGGGGTTTTTCGAAAAGTTGAAAGCCTGGGTAAATACCTTAATGGCCCTGGGGATCATTTTCCTTTGAACCAGGGTCTTGCCAAAATTGATTCCGCGGTCAAGGTGGCGCGGGCTGATCTCCATGGCTTTTTCAAAGTAATGATGAGCCTCATCGATTTTATCCTGCTTGAGATACAGCTCTCCAAGATTATGGAAAGCGATCACATCCATTTGATTCATCCGGGCGGCCTGCAACAACCACTTTTCAGCCTCTTTTAGATCCTCTTTTTTTAAATAAAAATAGCCCAGTTCACGGATGGCGCGGGATGAATCCGGATCCAATTCCATGGCCAGCAGGGCTTCGCTGATGGCCGCATCCAGATCGCCTTCTTCTTCAAATTGCCTGGCTCTTTTAAGATGGGCGACAATGGGAGGAGGATCGTTGGCCTTGGCAACGACACTGGCAACTTTGTCCCCCAGTACCTTGATGGTCAAAGGCTTCAATATCAAGGCATCAACATAGGACTCAGCCGCCTCGGCCACATAATCTTGGTAGGCCTGGGCCGTAATCATAATTACCGGTATGTCTCTTAAAATCCGGTCAACCCGAATAATGCTCAAGGCTTCACCACCTTGCATCTCGGGCATATTGTAGTCCATCAAAACTAAATCGATGGGCTCTTTGCGCAGGATGCGTAAAGCTTCTCTTCCATTATGAGCATAGAAAAACTGGTCTCCATATCCGACGGTTTTCATCATGCGATGCACTGATTTGCACATGGTGATGATATCATCCACAATCAGTACGGTCATCTTGCTCAGATCGATCATAATTGGTTTTCCATGATGGCTGTTGTTGATTGTTTTATCAATGCCGCTTTTAATTTTGATGGTTTCATTAAATGTAAATTGTTTGATTTTTTACGGGAGTATTTTGGTTAACCTTCAAAACATATTTCGATTGTAAAACTTCCGAATTCTGTTTTGAAGGGTATCGCAATTTTGGGACCTTTGGTCATAGTTTCAATCTTATGGTTTTTACCGGTAATCACCGAAGGAATGGCCCCGTGAAATACCTTGCCTATTTCTTCCAGCTCCTTTCTGGCCTGACCGGATATCATATTGGTTATTTCACCCACAGCATCGGCAATTTCATCGTTTACTTCCGTCATTTCCTCTCCGAACATGTTGGAAACGATTTTTAAAATGCATAATTCATCAAAGGTGACGGAAACCGTTCCATTTGCTTCGCCGGTAAAGCCAACAATACCTGAAACATCTCCTTGGGCAACATTATCTTTTTTGAGATGAGGTTTTCCGGCCTCAGACTTAACAAATGCCATTGTTTCCAGAACACTTGCCGTCGCCTTGATAAATGGATTAATTATTTGTACGTCCATGGACTATTCTCCTGATTATGTGTTGAACTGATAGAATTGAAAAAATAAGTTTTAGATAATAGTTGCCCGATTCTTAATTAATTGCATGATATTACATTAATATCTTGCCCTTTTGCAATCAAAAAAAAATATTAATGAGAAATTTGGGTTAATTGGGCTGATATCTGCGGGGCATAGGTTATCGTTTAAAAAAAATGCAGTCATCTGATGCAGAACAACCAATGGCCCTAAGGGCTTCATTTGCCAGAGAATATCTTTTCAACCGATATATTGTTTATGAGTATAACTATTATAAGCACCTGTAATGTGCATAATGCCCCTGTTCTCTTTGCGTCTATTTTTAGTCCAACATAAAAATCCTGGCCTCTTGGTCGGGATATCTACAGTTATTTGGCCGAAGATCAATAAACCGGTTAAAACGGAGCAAGCGATCGTCTTGACTTTCCATTGTCTGAATGCCAGAGTATGGTATGCAAACGCAAGGTATTCACGTGACCCAATGGCCTGATCTGAAAGCGCCCCTTTTAATTGCGGGCTTTGACGGCTGGGGCAATGCCCTGGATGTTTCCAGAGGCATGGCCGTCTTTTTAATCCGCACGCTGAAGGCGCAATCTTTTGCCGAGATCAATCCGGATATCTTTTACCTCTATGATATCAATCGTCCTGAAGTAGATATAGAAGCTGGAACTCTGAAGCACCTTGCACCTCCGGGCGGTACATTTTATGCCTCACGGATCGAAACAGGCCCCAGCGATCTTGTTATTCTAGAGGCCGTCGAGCCCAATCTTCAATGGTACCGTTTTGCAGATGAACTGTTTTCCCTTTGCCGCCAACTCGGAGTAGAAACCGTCATTACTCTGGGGAGCATGTATGACAACGTCCTCCATACGGATCGGATTATTTCAGGCATTGCCTCAAACGCCGAGGTTTTTTCCAGGCTTAAACAGCAAAACGTAATTCCGGTTTCCTATCAAGGGCCCAGTGCCGTTCATTCCACTCTTCAGTCTGAAGGTGTTAAACGGGGTTTCCATTGCATCAGTCTATGGTGCCATTGCCCGTATTACCTGCAGAACACAAAACATTACGGTATGATGTCCCATTTAGGAGCGGTGCTTTCATCTTTAGGACAATTCGAACTGGACACAAAAGGCCTTGACGCCCGCTGGGATGACCGCGAGGATCAGATTGAAGATGTTATCGAAAAAAGCTTTGAGCTCAAAACTATTGTCAACGAAATTCGCAAGGCCAAAGTACGCGGAACCTGGGAAAGTATGAAAAGATCCGTCAAAGGCGAAAAGGTTATCAATCTTAAGGATTTTTTGCCGCCGCAATAACTTGGAAAAATGAAGGAGGAGAATATTAGTGCTTGCCGATAAAACCGACATCCTGATTGCCGGCGCAGGCATCATTGGGCTCACCGTGGCAAGAGAGCTGATTGCCTGTGGATATGATGAAATAGTTGTTATCGAAAAAGAGCCGGAACTCGGCTTGCATGCCTCCGGTCGCAACAGTGGTGTCCTGCATGCGGGAATCTATTACAGCCCCGACAGCCTCAAAGCTAACATGTGCCTTAAGGGTAATTTTCTGATGAAAGCATACTGTAAGGAAAAGGGACTGCCGATTCTTGAAAAAGGTAAGGTCATCGTTGCCCGCGATGGTGCCGAGTTGCCGTTACTTGATGAGCTTTTCCGGCGGGCAACGGCCAACGGCGCCAAGGTAGAAATTGTCGACGAAAAGCAGCTGGCCCAGATCGAGCCTAACGCCAAAACAACCGGCAAGGCCCTATATTCGCACCATACCGCCCAGGTGGATCCCAAGGCGGTTTTGCAAAGTATTCGCAAAGAACTTGCCGGCAGCGGGAAGGTAAAAATAGTCACCAATTGCCGCCTAAAGGGTCTTGCCGGCACCAGCACTGCCGTCACCACACGCGGCAAAATCGTATTTTCCCGCTTCATTAACGCTGCCGGTGCCCACTGCGACCTGGTGGCTAAAGCCTTCGGTTACGGCTATAATTATCGCCTCATTCCTTTCAAGGGTATCTATCGCAAATTGAAAAAGACCGCACCCTATTCAGTCAACGGCAATATCTATCCGGTGCCGGACATCCGTAACCCCTTTTTGGGCGTTCATTTCACCCGCAGTGTCCATGGCGATGTCTATCTCGGCCCCACCGCCATCCCGGCTTTTGGTCGTGAAAACTACGGAATATTTTCAGGCATAGACCCTGAAGGCCTGTCGATTGTCCTGTCCGATATGGTTCTCTTTTGCCTCAATTCCAAATTCCGGACGGTTGCAGTCAGCGAACCCAGAAAATATGATCCTTCCTTTTTTTTCCGCAACGCCGGCAAGCTCGTTAAGCGCCTCAACCCTGAGGATATCGAATCGAGCAACAAGGTTGGGATTCGTGCCCAGCTTGTTGACTGGAACACCAAAGAAATGGTGATGGATTTTGTACTGCATCAAGACGGCGACGCCGTCCACATATTGAATCCTGTATCGCCGGCGTTTACCTGTTCCATGGAACTTGCCAGGCAGATCGTAAAAAATTACTTTTGATTACATGACGGGAGGGCTACATGCAGGCAATCAAAACATTTTTCTTTTTAGTAACGATAACAATCATAGCTAGTTATACCGGCACCGCTGCTCTTGCCGCAGAAGTAACCAAAGTAAATGTCAGCCAAGGTCATGTCTATATCGATGCAGGGAAAGAGGCCGGATTTATCATGGGGGCCGATGTTTGCTTCTATTCATTTGCAGGGGAAAAAATTGACTGTGGCAAAGTCCGCCAGATTTCAGACGCCAAGGCCATGGTTAAAGTAAACAACAGAAAGGCAAAATTAATAAAGAAAGGCATGGCAGCAACATTATTAGCTGCAGAAGCAGATTAGCCGTCTATCTGATATCTTTTCATTTTGTTATACAATCCCTGTCGTGTTATTCCCAGCAGCCTGGAAGCCTTTAGCCTGTTGCCGTTGGTTTGCTGTAATGCTTTGGAAATAAGCTTGATCTCTAATTGCTGCACTTGATGCGCAAGCGGGTTGACCAGGTCCAAATCGTCTGAAAGGATATCATCCTTTGGGCCGTGAAGCTCCGCAGAGCATTTGTGCGGGGTTATTAATTCACCCGCCGGCGTCAGGGCCACCAGCCGTTCAATCTCCTGCCGCAGCTGGCGAACGTTTCCAGGCCAGTGGTAGTTCCCAAACAAATCTAAAACGCCCGGAGAAAAGCCGGCGACCTTTTTATTAAAAAGATTGCAAATATCTTCTAAAAAGGCCATTGATAAGGGAACAATATCCTCCTTTCTTGCACTCAGGGAAGGCAGCCTGATCGCTACTGAAAAAAGCCTGAAGAAAAGATCTTCCCGGAAATTTCCCTTTTTGATTTCAGCTTTAAGATCCTTGTTGGTGGCACAGATAATGCGAAGGTTGTACCGTATCAACTTGTTGCTGCCCAATCGGCTGCCTTCTCTCTCCTGAACAACTCGTAAAAATTTAGGCTGAATGCTAAGCGGCATGTCGGCAATCTCATCCAGAAAAAGGGTACCGCCGCTGGCTTCTTCAAAACGCCCCTTGCGCCTTTGAGCAGCGCCGGTAAAGGCCCCTTTTTCATATCCAAAAAACTCGCTTTCCATCAAGTTCTCGGGAATCGCCGAGCAGTTGACCGCAACAAAGGAACCGTCCCGGCGACCACTGCCTTCATGGATCATGCGGGCAATCAACTCTTTGCCGGTACCATTCTCCCCCAAGATTACGACATTCACCGGTGTGTCGCTCACGGATTCCACCAGATCTATAACCTCCTGCATGGCGGGACTATCGGCAATAAAGGGGGTGTCGATAAGATAGCCTTTATCAAAGCGCTCATATTCTTTGTTCAACTGATTTGATATCCGCAAAATCTCCTGATTTAAGATGATGCTTTCAATCGATATGGAAAGGTAATCGGCAACCGTTTCAAGCAGGACCATATCCTGGGGCATAAAGGGGCCTTCTTTTTTATTGAGGACCTGGATTGCGCCGGTAACACCATGTCCTGTGAGGCTTTTTATGGGATAACAGACACTGTTTCTAGTGACAAAACCGGTTTTTGCATCCATCCGGGTATGATAGCCCGGGGACGTTTCCAGATCATTTTTAATCGTGCCTTTACCGGTGGAAATTACTTCTCCCGCAATACTGCCTTTACGCGGTGGTTGAATCTGCTTTTTCTGGATGCCGGTGCCGAACATGGAGCAGATTTTATCCGTGCTTATTTCAATAATATAAATCGTACAGCGCTCAGCGTTCATGATTTCAGGCAAAATTTGGACATAAAAATCTAAAACCGCTTCATAGTTGTCTACCGTCCAGGCACTCGCTACTTGTTTCAGGCGGTGCTTTAGTTCCGCCAGTCTTCTTCTGATCAGAACCGGCTTTATCTTTTGGGGTGTTTTATCCATAGTCGTAAACTCTATTTGCACTTATGACAACAACGTTTACAGTTTATAATTCACAGATATAGTTGGAATTATCAAAAAAAGTCAACAAGGTTTACATTTCTATTTGATAAGTAAAAATGCAGGATAAGGCAATTCGAGTAAATATGTTCAAAAAATACAATTAGTTAAATGTGTCTTGCGGGATTTCAAGCATTAGCATTGTTCCTAAAACGCTTTTAAAAAACGAACGCCGGCACTCTTCGACATTATCAAACCCTGGCAATAATTAAAAATTTACAACAAATCAGGCAGGTTGAGGCTTGACTTCTTTTCTTTCGCATTATTTGGCACGCTTCTTGATATATATAAGGTTGATGAATTCGTAAAAAGTCGAATTCATCACGTTTTAGGGTTTAGGTAATTAAAATTGAATTATTTAACAGATACTTAAAACTTAACACCTGAAACTTAAAACGTTCGTAAAACGTCGGGTTTTGACTTTTTACGAAACCATCTTAATTAAACGTAGACAACATCAATAAGACCGGAGGTGATTAATATGTTTAGACTTGGCAATTTAGGCTTCCTCTCATTATTTGGCAGTATTATTATCCTTATGCTTCAAGCAATAACGTATCTGTTGAATGAGGATTTTACCTGGAAGAAACTTAGATTCGCAGATATCTTAGACCCCCAATATTACAACTGGCTGGATAATATTACTCTATTTAACTTTAACAGCATTGCAAACTACGTTTTAAACATGCCGTTATCTGTGCTTTTAATTTGTCTGACTATATTTTTCTTTATCCTGAGCGGTATCTTTGAAAAGGTATAAGGGTCTAAGAAAGTAAGGCAGGGCCCGGTAACGGCCCTGCCATTTTTGTACCTTGAAACGCTCGCATTAATTTCAAGGCGGAAGTTGGTTCGGTTGAGCCGTCACCCCGGCAGAGTGTGGAGTCAACCGAACTATTGGTGATTTGGTATGCACAATTTAAGTCGCCGTAAATGCACATACCAAGGATCGAGCAACATTTATCGATCCTTTAATTAGAACTTAGCTGTTATTCCTGTATATGATCATACATATTGTATGTCAACAAAAAATTAACACAACATATAGATAGCCTGATTTGTTCATGCCTTGCTCCTCTCCATCATTCCAACACCGCGACCAATTCCTTTAAAGCGCCGAAATTGTAATACTTTTGTAAAATCAAAATCAAACCTGTTGTTTGCGGCTGGGTTGCATTAGAGTGTATTTTCATTTGCAAAGGTTTCAAAAGCGCATTGCGCCGATAACATCCATCACCATAACATTGGGGGATAAAATGGAAAAAGCAGCCTGCGTTCATCCCAAAGGAATTCGAGCCAAAGTCCTGTTATCCAGCGCATTCGGCCCGTTTGCTCAGGATGACGAATACGGAAGTCGCACCATCAACCCTATGGAGCTTTACCAGAATCAGGTCACGAGATTCCAGGGCGGCTTTTCCCTGCGCATGTTTCACCGATCTTTCGGCCTGATGCTTATTCAGACCAACATAAATGCGCCGTGTACTCTCCTTGATTTTCCTTCCCTGACGCGCTTTGCTCAAGAACTCAAACAGAATTATTATGATATCATCGGAATCAGCGCCATCATTCCCAATGCGGGCAAGGTAAAGAAAATGTGCGAACTGATTCGACAGTATCAGCCGAAAGCCACCATTGTAATCGGTGGACACATTGCCAACATGGGCGGCATACATGCAACAATCGATGCGGATCACATCGTTAGAGGGGACGGGATAAAATGGTTCCGACAGTTTCTTGGTCAAGATTCCAATGACCCGGTCAAGCATCCTATGGCATCTTCGGCCTTTGGGACTCGTATCTTAGGGGTTAGCCTGCGAGATGAACCGGGTGATACAGCCGCCATCTTAATCCCCTCGGTAGGGTGCCCGGTAGGATGCAACTTTTGCTCCACTTCCGCCCTGTTTGGCGGGAAAGGTAATTTTATCAATTTCTACGAAACCGGCGACGAGCTTTTTGCGGTAATGTGCCGGCTGGAAAAAAAACTTAACGTTCAATCGTTTTTTGTGCTCGATGAAAACTTTTTGCTGCATCGCAAACGAGCGCTCAGGCTGCTGGAATTGATGCAGGCGAACAATAAAAGTTGGATGTTGAATGTTTTCAGCTCCGCGCGGGTCATTCGTTCTTACAGCATTGAACAAATCGTGGGTCTGGGTATCGGTTGGGTTTGGATGGGGATCGAAGGCAAAAGCGCCCAATATAAAAAGCTCAAGGACGTTGACACGCGGGCACTGGTTAAGCTTCTGCAGTCCCATGGGATACGCGTTTTAGGCTCTTCTATCATCGGTTTGGAAAACCATACGCCTGCAACCATGGATCAGGTCATTGACCATGCCGTCAGCCACCAGACCGATTTTCACCAGTTTATGCTTTATACGTCCAATCCGGGAACGCCTTTATATGAAAACTACAAAAGGGCTGGGATTCTTCTGGGTGAAGCCGAGTTTTCTTTGGCTGACGCCCACGGGCAATACCGCTTCAATTACCGGCACAAGCATATTAGCGCTGGCCGGGAAGAGGGTTTTCTGCTTAAGGCCTTTAGGCAGGATTTTGAAATCAACGGTCCCAGTCTTGCGCGATTGATCCAAACCCTGCTGACCGGATGGCAGAGATACAAAAATCATCCAAACCCGCGCATACGAGCGCGTTATGATCGTGAAGTGCATCCCTTGCGCTCGACCTATGCCGGGGCGGTCTGGGCCATGAGACACTATTTTCGTCACGATAAACGTATGTTCGAAAAAATGGACCGGCTCCTGAAAGACATTTACCGGGAATTTGGCTGGAAAACCCGTATAGCCGGTCTGACAGTGGGCATTTACGTTTATTGCTGTCTGATTAAAGAAGAACGGCGACTGGCAAACGGTTGGCGATATGAACCTGCTTGTTTTTACGAAAAAAACGCGGCAGCCGTAGCCCTTGAAAGTGCCGGTGCCACTGTCTCCTATTTGCAATACAAGCAAAACAGCGGCCACCTGATTTCCACGATGCCGCTTACTGAATTTGAACTGCACAGCGAGAGTATTCCCGTCGCCAGCTTGTTGGAGCGCAGCGGAAATCCCGCCGCAGCGGGGCAGCGCGGGATAAATTCAAATGAAGATAAAATCCTTTTTAAGAAGAAAGTTTAGCCTTCCGACATCTGATCCCGCAGTCTTGACTGCG
>JAQBHK010000048.1:0-6993 GCA_032127815.1 Desulfobacterales bacterium | reverse complement strand
ATTGGCTAAGCATTCAAAGATATTGTAAAAATTCGCAAGTCGCCGATTGCCAAAAAAACATCTTTCAGGTTTGTTTACACATTGTAAGGAGATGCAAACAGAGGATGCCGATTCAAATAGGAAAGGGTTCTATGTTGAGTTGAGGATGTTCTGAATGTCTTTAGTGAGTTTTGACCGATAATGACTCAGAGTGGCATTGTTGTCCATAATCATATCCAACTGGCGCGTATGGAGGGTCAAATAACCTAGAATTTTAAGACGCTTTTCCATGTAATCCTCTTCATAGCCTTCCACGCGGGCAATAAGGTTGTCTTCCCTTATCTCCACTCTGAAACCCTGTTCTCGAAGTATTTCTCCGATAAAATGTACCCGTTTGAGCCGGCGCTGATAGTCGGCCGCGCCCCCCTTAAATTGGAAACCGATGTAATTTTCCATGGAGCGCTCACTGACCATAGCCTCTAAGATGGAAAAGTGATAACCCAGCCTGGAACTTAAACTGCAATAATTCTTGGAGATCATAAAATAGTTGCGGTCGGCATAGGAAGAACGAAGACCGGGGGTTAAGGCCCTGTTTGTGGTTGACTGGAACATGACCGACATGAGACCCTTGCCGTCAATTGCCGGCGGGCCGTCCCAGGGAATGGCAATGAACCCGTCCCAGAAGGCCAGCATGGGAATAGAGACGATATTTTCCAGTTTAACATACTTGCCGTCCACCTCTTCTTTAAATCCGTCGTCCAGATTCAAGATCCACCACTGCATGGGCACCTTATGAAAAAGTTGTTTGCTCGATTTTTCGGAAAAGTCGTGCTCCTTACCAAAACTGAACATCGCATGCACCGATTTTTCATGGATAAACCGGGTAATATCATGGAAGGTTTTGCAGTTGGCCGGACTAAAATCAGGAGAAACCGGGTCGAGCAGGTTTAAGGGTATAATCAGGCTGCTCACCTGTTGCAGGGTTTCATAAACCGGGCTGCCTTCCATGAGGTTTTTCTTTGTCTCGGACTTTACCAGCAAAGGCTCGATTTTTCCCTCATATATGGTCAAGGTATCGGCATCAACGGTTACCAGTTGACCCTGTTTCAAGCGCTTCACAGCATCGGGTACCCCAAAAAGCGCCGGGACCCCGAACTCCCTGGCCACGTTGGCAAGGTGTCCTGCAAAGCCGCCCTGCTGCGTTACCACCGCAGCGGATCGATTTAAAAGAGAAGCCCATCCGGGCAGCGCCTGCCGCGTAACCAGTACCGCCCCTTCCGGAAACCGCAGCATATCTATGCCTTTATCCGCCAGATAGACTGTTCCGCAGGCTGCGCCCGGGCTTGCGGTAATCCCGCCCCTGGCGATGACGGCCTCATGATCGGCCGTCAATACCGGTTCAGAAAGGTCTTTCTTGGCCGTCTGCATCTGCTGCAAAGGCCGGCATTGCAGAATATAAACAGAGCCATCTTTGGCAACGGCCCATTCTATGTCCTGGGGGGTTGCATAGTATGCTTCAATCTTAACCGCAATTTCCGCCAAAACCAAAGCCTGCTGATTGTCAATAGAGGCCAGGTCCTTTTGTTCTCCGGTCAACTCCAGGCGACAGACACCTTCTTCGGGCAGGCAGACAACTTTACTTTCCTTGGCTTTTATATCTTTGCGAATAATTTTTATGGGTGCTTTTCTTGAAACAACAAAAAGGTCACAGGCATCACTGCCGTCAACAACAGACTTGGGCAAACCCCAGGCGGAATTGATAAAAATAGAATCATCCCTCATATCAACGGGGTTGCGTGAGTAGATGACGCCGCCGGCTGCGGCATCCACCATCACCATGCACCCAACGCACATGGAGATATCCTCATCCCTAAATCCTTTGTTCAATCTGTAGGTAATGGCCTGAAGGGAATATTTGCTGGCTACAACCTCCTTATACGCTTCGAAAATGCTATCAATACCGACGTTGAGTTCGCTGCGATACTGGCCTGCAAATGAACTCTCCCGTGTATCTTCTCCCAGAGCGCTGCTTCTTAGGGCCAGAGTTATTTTGCCTTTTGTTTCTGATTCAAGTTGGTTCCAGGCCTGCATGACGGCACCTGCCAGATCATCCGGCACCCTGGATCTGATGATAAGCTGCCGGATTTCCGAACTCAGGGTGTAAAGCTTTTCCATATTGTCCCCATCAACGGATTGAAAGCGCCGGTCTATTTCCGCCTGCAAATCGTTTTCCCTGATAAACCTTTCATAGGCGGCAGCTGTAATGATAAATCCACCGGGGATTCTGATCTGAAGCCTGTTTTTGATTTCCCCCAAGTTGGCCATCTTGCTCCCCACAAGATCGGTCATATCCTTATTCACAGCATCTAAAGGGATAACAAGCCTTTCATCTTCCATCGATCTCTTCTGTGAGAGCAAACAATCGATATTTTGCTGGATATCATTGAAGCGGGCATTCAGTTCCTTGTATTTGCCCCGGGCGAGCTTTTCCATATTTCTTATCATGTTAAAGACATTGACCGATACCGCCGTGCAACTCGCCCTGACAAAGGACATGCCAAAGGGTTGTTGGCCGTAAAGGGCCCGCTCCATATCGGCCATAATCTCGAGGGCTTTGTTGTTGGCATTTAACAAAAGCTTAAAGCTGTGATAGCGGTCCTTAAAGGCGATACGGAGTTCTGCGACCTCAGCCGCCGTAAGTTTCGGCTTCTTAGTAAAAAGCTTTTTAAAACGATCAAAGAGTGCGGCCATAATTTTGATTTTCCGGTTGGCGCAACCAAGCGACCCAGAAGGTAATTAAAGCTGTCTTCTCATGGCTTGTATCGATGCATAACTGATAAATTATCTGAAAAAAAGGCTAAAAGCAAGCCAGGATGCGGTTTGCTTTCAGCCTTTTCAATCGTCAATCACCAATCACCAATCACCAATCACCAATCATCAATGCTCCAGCCTCAGACCCCACCCCTCAAACATGTACATAATTGCAAAACCATACCAGAGGGTATAGACGACATAAAACACCAGAGAAAAGATGACCACGCCGGCACGATCCGATATTTTCTGGGGCTCGATTTGGTAGTAGTTGTAAGAAGTCTCCACCGCTTTATTTACAACCAAGTTGACGGCTTTGGCCGCTTCGAACTGCTTTTGCTTCTTTAAGTCTTTATCCATGGCCTTGAGCGCCTGCCACCAGTTGAACAGGACCTGTTTTTCGTTGTATCCGTATTTGGCAGAGACGGCCTGTCCGTCATTTATATACATATGGTCTGCATCCGCAAGACAGTTTGCAAGGATTTTGCCCAAATCCCCTTCGACCTTCAATCGGTTTCCGGACACATTGACCAGTGCTCCGCCTTTCATAAACAAAGCGGCTGTTTGTTGTGTCTGGGCATCGTTCGCCATTTCAAAGGCCACATTTACAGACTTGCCGGAAAACGCGTCGGTTTCCTGCTTGACCTTTGGAATGTAATAGGCCGACCCCTTTGATATGGAGTTGTACAGGTCGTCAAAATATTCCAGACCGTTTTGGCCCTTGAAGATTGGCGAAAATATTAATATCAATATTACAACAAATCCGGCTAACATTCCAAAGCCGCCATAAAATTTTTTCTTATCTGCGATCATGATTTAGCCTCCCCACCTTTAAGCACCCGGATATTTAATAAAAACGTACCGATTACCCAGATCGCGAATCCGGTTATTACTATGAAAAAGGCCCATACTCCAATTTTTTCCAACAAAGCGCCGGTCCCTTTTGATATTGTAATGACATCCATGGCGCCCAGCTTGGCCGGCAGTGCAAAGATACGGTTTAAAAAACCGGCCAGGACCGCCATGGCGTAGAAACCGCGGATGGTGATGCCGGGAACGACCTTGGTGACGATCGCCCCAACCTGAATACCCACCAGGGAGCCTAACAGCATCCCCATGGCCAGGGTATAAAAAATGAACCCGTAAATCGCATACTGGGTGGTTGCGGCATAGCCGGCGGTAAACACAATCTGGAAAATATCGGTTCCTACCGTGGTCATGGAGGAGACGCCCAGAACATAAACAAAGATCGGGAAGGTTAAAAAGCCGCCGCCAACTCCCATAATACCGGCCGCAAGTCCGACCAGCGCGCCGCTTAAGACCAAAAAGATCCATGAAATACTTCTGCCTTCCGGTGTTAGATCATAGTCAAATTTGACTTTGGGAGGAATATTAACGGCCTGGATCTTTTTGGGAAGATTCCCCATTTCTACCCCTTCAACTTTTCCGCCATGGGCATCCTGCCCGTGAAAGTCCCCTCGCTCGGCCTTTTTAGCTTTTAGGAAGTCGGCCATGGCGTAAGTTCCCAGAAAGCCGAGCATCAGGGAATAGACGGTTGTGATAAAGGCGTCGCTCAGCACGGGATTGATCTCGTATAGCACGCGGTTGATAACGCCGCCGAGAGTTGCGCCCAAAATGGCGCCGATTAAAAAGACCGCTGCCAGGGGCACGGAAACATTTCCCAGCTTGCGGTGGATGACGCTTCCCATAATGGCCTTGGCAAAGATATGGAAAAGGTCTGTTCCGACCGCTAAAATGCCTTTAATGCCGGCGCTCATCAGGGCGGGCGCAATGATGAAACCGCCGCCGGCACCGATGCAGCCGGTAATCAGTCCGGCACACAGGCCGATGAAAATGGAAACCACAAATATGCCTGTGCTGTAAAAAGCGGGACTGTAGGCCTTCTTGCCGCCCAACAACTTCGGCAGAGCCCCGCCGATCTGATCTGCAGACGCAACACCTCCCAATATAATCGGGATGGTCAGCAAACCTAAGATTATCAGCCGCTTTCTATCATTGAAAATGGTGTTGGATACACCAATTTCCCACCTCGCATGGGCTTGTGCGCCCATCATCATAAATTGACCCCACTGTCTTAGAAAGTTCACTTTATATCGCTCCTTTCGTTTTATTTGTCAGCTTATTAGTTTCTCAAGTTTCTCTATTTTTTCTTGTTGCAGGTTTCTTTTTTTAAAAGCGTCCTGCAGCTTGTAAAAAAGCTCATCAATATCCGCAGGTTTCATGAGATAATCAAAAGCACCCAGTTCCATCCCTTCTATCGCCACCTCTATACTGGCATGACCGGTCAACATAATCACTTCCATCAAAGGGTTTAGCTTATTGATCTCTCTTAATGTCTGTATCCCGTCGATACCCGGCATCCTCACATCCAGCACCACCACATCAATCTCTTTTCCCCTGATTACAGCCAGCGCCTCCTCGCCATTTTTGGCAGTACTGATATTCAGCCCTCGTTTTGTCAGCCGCTTTACCAGTGTTTCCAGAAACTCGGGTTCATCATCGACCAGCAGGACGTTAAAATTTTCCACTTGCATCACCTCCAGCTTTATGGGCTTTTTTAATTTTCTCGACCAGTTCTTCAAAATCACACGGTTTTGTCAGGTAATCGACTGCACCGAATTTGATTCCTTCTTTGGCCGCCTCTTCGGAGCCGTGGCCGGTCAGCATAATGACCGGAAGATCCGGATCCATTTTCTTGAATATCTTGAGAACTTCGATTCCATCCATATCTTCCATCTTCAGATCCAAAACGGCCACATCAAAATCTGCCTTTCTCAGTGCCTGCAACGCCTCGGTGCCGCTGTATGCCTTTGTTACATCAATATTCCGTTTGGACATCCGTTTGGCGACAACGTATGCAAAACCTTTCTCATCATCCACGAGGAGCAGTTTGATAGGACCCGAATCTTTTTTTTTTCTCTCTGGCATAATATCTTACCCAACCCGAACAAACCGTAATCAAATTATATTCGATTCCACAGCCCAACCTGTATAAGCCGGAATTAAAATGAATATTGACTATTGACTATTTAGGGCACTAAGCCATCCGGGAAGTAATCTCCTTTACGCGTGCCGCCACGATTTTTTCTTCATGTTGCCTTTTTTTAGCAGCCGCTTCAGACACCTTGGAAATAAGGTGATCAATATCGCAAGGCTTCATCAGGTAATCAAAAGCACCCTTTTTCATCCCCTCAATGGCAGATTCCACCGTGGCATGGCCGGTGAGCATGATGACCTCGACCAGAGGATATCTCCTTTTAATTTCCTTGAGGGTTTCAATACCGTCCATGCCCGGCATCTTGACATCCAGGATTATGACTTCAATGTTTTCCTGATCTTTAAGCCGCTCCAAAGCTTCTGCTCCGCTGAAAGCAGGAATAATGTTCAGGTCTCTTTTGGTCAAGCGCTTGGTCATGGTCTCCACAAAGGGAGTCTCATCATCCACCAAAAGCACGTTTGCTATAGCCATATCATGTTCTCCTTTGTCTAATATGGGTGTTAGTTTTCAAAAAGATCCGGCATTCGTAGTTCCCATAGTTATTCAGAATTTGCATCCGGCAGCTCTTTTGGGACGGGGATGCGGATACTGAATGTGGTTCCCATATCGATCACACTGCGAATATCAATTTCGCCCCCCATCTTTTTAATGATACCGTAACAGATGGAAAGGCCCAGGCCGGTCCCCTTACCCACCGGTTTGGTGGTAAAAAAAGGGTCAAATATTCTGGCAAGATTGGACCTGGGAATACCGGGACCGTTATCGATGACGTCAATTACGATATGGTCATTTTCCAATCGTCCGGTAATGTCAATGGTTCCGCCTTTTTGTTCCATAGCATCGATGGCATTGTTGATCAGGTTCAAAAAGACCTGCTGCATTTCTGACTGTGAGGCCTGTATGAAGGGCAGGTTCTTTTCAAGATTTGTATTGATTGCAACTTTGCTGTATTTCGCCCTTTGTTCCGAGACTCCCACCGCATCATTGATCAGGTCGTTTATCTGGACAACCTGACCCCGTGAGTCTGTTTTGCGTGCAAAACTGAGTAATTTATGGGTGATCTCCTTGCAACGTTTTCCCTGGGTATTGATCTGCTTTAAAGCCCTGTTGAATTCAGCCAGATTTTTGCCTTCCTTAAATTCTTCTTCCTCCAGCAAATCCTGTATCCAGCCGGCTTCTTCTAC
>JAQBHK010000047.1:0-4011 GCA_032127815.1 Desulfobacterales bacterium | reverse complement strand
AGTGAAACGCCGGCTCGCAGCATGGTTCTGAACTGCTTGGTAAACAGAATCAGCTCCTGCGCCTTGACGGGAGTTGCTTTTGCCATGATATTCAACCAGGTTTGCCGCGGTGAAACCACGCCTTCGGTTGTTACCCTGATCGGTATGTAGCCCTGTGAAAGCAGTATATCATTTGCCATTGCGGCCGATTCGGCTTCCACTACACTTGAAATTGTGACCCCGCTTTCATCAATGGCTTGGCAAGCAAATTTTTTCATAATCATACCATTATTGCTGAGGTCGCTTCTTCGATAGTCGTTATTCCGTCAAGAACCTTTTTGGCCGCATCTTCCTGTAGAGTAGTGAGTTTTCCAGCCTGCCGGGTAGCACGAGAGATTTCTTGAGCGGTCTTTTTAATCAAGATCATATCCTGAACCATCTCGTCGATCACAAGGACCTCATATATTCCGGTTCTTCCTTTGTAGCCTTTGTCCATACAATTAAAACAACCGGTTCCATGGACAAAATTAGCATTTTCCACTTTGTCCAATCCCCAATATTCCAGGGCAACCTGAGGCGGGCGATAGGTTTTTTTGCAATACTGGCACACTCGTCTAACCAGACGTTGAGCAATCGACAGCAGCATAACTGATGAGACCAGGAAAGGTTCAATCCCCATATCGATGAAACGGGTAATGGCTCCGGCAGCATCATTGGTGTGGACTGTGCTTAAAACTTTGTGGCCGGTAAGTGCGGCTTGAACGGCAATCGAAGCTGTTTCAGGATCCCTGATCTCTCCAACCATGATGACATCGGGATCTTGTCGCATAAGGGACCTGAGTCCGCTGGCAAAGGTCATACCGGCTTTTCTATTAAACTGGATCTGTCTAATTTTTTCAATCCGGTATTCCACGGGGTCTTCCAGGGTCATAATGTTGATATCCGGCTGGTTGATGTTCTTTAAAATCGAATATATACTGGTACTTTTCCCGCTTCCGGTAGGCCCGGTGCTCAGAATCATTCCATAAGGTTTAACAATCGTTGCTGCGACCTTGGCCCGGTCTTCCTTGGACATGCCGAGGCCTTCAAGTGAGAAGACTCCACTGCTTGTATCAAGGAGACGAAGGACCATATTTTCTCCATAGATGGTTGGTATGGTAGAGGTTCTGATATTAATCTCTTTGTTGTCCATCTTGATTGTAAACCTGCCGTCCTGGGGAATTCTTGACTGGGCAATATCCATATTTGCCAAAATCTTTAACCTGGAAATAACCAGCAAAATCATTGATTTTGGCGGAGCCGGGACTTCGTGAAGTTTGCCGTCCACCCGAAATCGTACCTGAACATAATCCTTTTCCGGGCTGATATGCACATCACTGACGCCTTCACGAACAGCCTGGGAAAGAATGGAATTAACCAATCGAACAACCGGTGCCTCTTCCGCCATGTTCTGTAGAGACCCCACCTCAATATCATCGCTTAATAAGGCTTTTTCGGTATCTTCAGATTTTTCAAATTGCATTTCCTCCAAAACGCCGCCAATGCCCGAGTATGTGCCGTAAAGACTGCCGATCAGATGATTAAGCTCCTGATCCGTGCATATCACCCCCTCGACCTCGGTATTGGTTAAAACCTCAAGGGCATCCAAGGCGTTGATATCCATAGGATCTGTCATCGCAATGGTAAGCAGGTATTTGCTTTTGTTGAGAGGAGCCAGGTGATACTTCTGAACAAAATCTATTGGAATTAACTTTGAAAGATTCATGTCAATAGGATATTTGTCGGGATGGTACTTTTCTATCTTGAGCTGTCTGGCCACGAGATCCACTATCTGGGCGCCATTGACGACCCCTTCACGAACCAGATACTGTCCTAACTTCATTTTGTGCTTCTTGTGGCCGACCACGGCCTGATTAAGCTGCTCATCGGTCAACAAGCCGCCCTCAATAAGCATTTCTCCTAATTTTAATTTATTTTTCAATTTTTGCTCTCACAATTTTATATTTTATCAGTGAGCGAAGGGATCGGAATAAAAGACCGTATCCTTGTCCCACCCAGAAAATACCCTGCCTTCAGAAATCAAGCCCGGCGGCAGCTTGCTCAATCGATTGCGTGCAGAGGTTTCATCAAAAAAATGTTCATCAAGAAGGATCGCAAATTTCAAGCCCAGCCGGCGGCTCCAGTAAGGTATTATGCGGATTGGAGGTGCTTTGTCGGAATACTCTCTCAAAACATTAAGGGCCTCTTCAAGCTTGTCCTGCTCTTTAAGCTTAACCCACCAGACATCCTTGGATAATGGCTTAATCTTAGCAGGGATACCCGGCAATGACAGCAATCGACCGGCCTCGATATGATCAGGATCAACTATATGGGGGTTGACCGCTGTTACGGATTTTATGTATTGAATTTTGATAATGTGATAACTAAGAGCGCCATAGACCTTTTCTATCAATCGCCACATTGTCTCGTTGCGCCTTAAAGCTACTTGTCCCAGAGCCGATGGCAACTGCCTTTCAAAATCGAGTTTTTCAATTGTAGCTTCGGCTCCGGGCTCGATAACTGCCGGAGCTTCGGCTTTGAGCTCAAGCACTGTTGAAGCTTCCGCTCTGGGCTCGAGAACCGTTTTGAGTTCGGTATTAGACAATTCATCTAATTCGTCTTTTGCCACCGGTTTGTTCACAGACTTTTCAAAAAATTGACCGGATGGCGGCTGATCCTGAACCTTGGTAAGATTCGTCGGTGACTGTATTTTATTAGAATCCAATTGAGATGACTCAATTGGAACCGTTATTTTATTAGGCACTTTAGGCTTCCAGGGCATTAGTTTTTCCAAACCCTTGAGTTCCAGTCCGGAGGTCAGCGTTACCACCGCCACAAGGACGAGTGCTGCTACAGAAATCCGAGACCATTTATTCAGCGAGGCCGGAAAGGCCCGCTGAACACAAGAGCGTACCAGCAGCCAGCCAACTTTGGTCCGGTTCTGAATTATCATTGTTAATATGCTGCGGTGACACAGATTGATAATTTTACGCGGGTATCCCCGCGTGAACCGGTATATGGCCCATAAAGCCGGATAACTGAAAAGAGCGGGCGCCTGGTGCCCTGGGCTCGATTGTTTCAGCCGAAACTGGATCATCAAGCGCGTATCACGAAAGCTCATGGGCTCCAATAGATGATAAAGATTAATCCGATCGGCAAAATTGGCGTGTTGTTCCAGTGTCTTTTCAAATTCCTTTTGGGCAAAAATTACGATTTGAAGCAGCTTGTATTTGTTGGTTTCAAAGTTAAGAAACTCACGCAAAATTTCAAGACAGAATTTCGGGATCTTTTGCCCCTCGTCGACAATCAGAACAACCGTTTTGTCCTCATCTACGCCTCTTCGAAAAATATATTTTTTTATAGTCTCTTTGAGTTGCCAGTCATTGGCAGCATTTCCCGACAGCCTGCCTGTAAACATTTCAGCAATGGTAGTTAAAAATTCTGAGGGGCTGCTGTATTTAGGATCAAGGATAAGGTGAGTTTCATAGGCTTTGTCATCGGCAAATCTGCGGATGAGTTGCCGGCAGAGAGTCGTTTTGCCGGTGCCCACGTCACCTAAAACCACATTCAAACCCCGGCGCAGTCGCAAAGAGAGTTCCAGCTTTTGCAGGCAACTCAAATGCTGGTTGGACTGAAAAAAAAAATCCGGATCGGGCGAGTTTGAAAACGGTTCCTTGTCTAAATTTAGGATGCTGAAGTATTCCATTTTTTGTAGATATTAGTGTTTGGTGTTTGGTGTTTAGTGTTTGGCAACGAAAAACCTGATATGCCGGTAAATATTTCAAACAAAATACTAAATACGAAACACCAAACACGTGATGAATTTAGTTTTTGCAAATTCATCATATTTACTCCGGTGCCGGTTCGGGCTCGGAAACCCGGTCTGGCGGAAGCATGTTTTCTCCTGGCAGATCTTGCACTGCTTCGGCGACACGCTCTTGCAAAATATGCGGTGTTATGAATATAAGCAAATCATCCATTTCTTTATCTTTG
>JAQBHK010000046.1:0-3083 GCA_032127815.1 Desulfobacterales bacterium | reverse complement strand
ATCAGGAGGAGTTAATTTTGTGACGGTTTAATAGGGGGAATTTTGCCGGTTTAAATGATATTTTTTAATAGTTCACCGCAGAGGCGCGAAGAACACAAAGGTTTACTCATAACATTTTTCGGTGAGAGGTCGAAAAATATAAAGCTACAATTTTTTAGGTAGATTTGTTATATTTTATAATCCTTTAACCCAAATTTTGTGTTAAAAACGGAACCTTTTGTCCCAATTTACGAGGTCTGAACTTTGGTATGCAACATATCAAATATCCAGGTTTCACAAAAAGAATTTGACATGCTATGCATCTCAGCGTAATGTAGTGTCATACACATCTTTTCATTAGGAGGTAATAATGGCAAGTGTTCAAAAAAGTATGAGGTTTCCCGAGGAAATGGTTAGAGAGATTCAGGGTATTGCCCAGCAATCGGGAAAAGACTTCTCTACCATTACAAAGGAACTGCTTGAAGAGGGAATTAAGATGCATCGCTGTCCTGGCATCGTTTTCACCGCAGGTGTCAGTGCACGAAGGGCTCGAATTGCTGGAACCGGCATAGAGATTTGGGAGGTTATTGCTAACTACAAGAGTGTTGGTGAGGACTTTGAACGTATGCATATCATTTATCATTGGCTCACTGAACTGCAACTCAGAGCTGCATTAGGCTACTATCGGGCATATCCAAAGGAGATTGACCACCTTATAACTCAAAATGAAAATTGGACCAAGGAAAGCATTCATAAAAGACACCCCTTTCTTGTGGGAAGTAGGGTATGAAATATTACCTCGATGAAGATATAAGCCCAAAGATTGCAGAGATCTTAAAAAAGCATCAGGTTGATGTTGTTAGTACCCATGAGGTGGACATGACCCAGACCCTGGATAGAGAACAATTGGAATATGCAGCCTCGAAAAGCAGGTCCATTGTAACACGAAACCGAGATGACTTTATCCGCCTTACGGTTCAATTCTTTAACGAATTTCGTCCTCATTGTGGGATACTCATCGTTCCCCATACCATCCCTGGGGATAAATTTTCCCTTATCGCCGAGGCCCTAAAAAAATATGATTCCAAACATCCACAGGGGATGGAACCATATACTATCGATTTTCTGGAACTTTATCCTACTTAACTTTGACCTGCTCTTTCTTCCTTTGACACAAAGCAGTCTCTTGTCTGTTTCCTCTCGAACCTGTTCAAGTCTCGGTTGAATTCTTTCAACCTTTGTAGGGCCAAGGACTATTCTCGGCACAAAATTCTGCTGGCCTCTCCCGTTTAGTTTCATGATGGTCTTTTCATAAAACGCACGCAATGCCGGCTGGATAAGAATACGAATTTTAGCCCGCCGGAGGCTGGTAAACCTTTCGCCTATTTAAATGAATTCAGGCAAAAAAGACTTTCGAAAAGAGTCAAAAGTTTTATTGAATATATGAAAAATGCTCAGCATTAAGGAAATAGAATCTTATTATCCAGAGAATCTGCGAGCTTTCATGCGCAGCCTGATACGCGAGTATTTTCAATATGTAATACATATTCTCTCTGCGTCAATAACTAATGAGAGACCTGGAAGCAATCAAGTTTTTTCTTGGCTTTTATTGCAGAATCCCGACCATAGGAGAGCAAAGTGTCGATATTACAAATATTTGTATTTTCGACAATTTCTGACTAATTGATGCCATAGACTTTGTCGTGAGGACCAACATCAAAAAAACGAAGTGACCTGTGCGGTTAGTGGAAGAATTTTACCCCAAGGTCTCCCGCTAAAAAGCGTAAATATCAATTGCTTAAATGAGTTGTTTGCGTATTTACGGACGTCCCGCAAGTCCTCGCAAGTCCCGCACATTCAAACAGGCAACACCAAATCCCAATAAGCTGCTGATCGGTCATCAAGAATGCCTGGCGGTCGATTATTCAAGGCATGACGAAACTGCTGGTCGGTAAAGTATCGGCGCATAACCGGAATATCAGTATCCAGGCAATATTGCATGAAGTACACAAGAAAGCGGTCAACATCACGGATCACCTTTTCCGGTGGCTCGAACCAGTTTACGCGCCGGGCTATTTGTTTAAGTTCGTCTTTCATTATAACAATGATGGATCCAATTCGATATTTTTTCCGATAATTGTTATAGGTACTATTTTGGGCACATTGGAGAGATTGCAATCTTTTACCATAGTGGTCAAATCATGTTTAATTTTATCAGGTAATGTCATAACATTCCCATCCTGAAAGTAGGATAAAGACTTCAAAGTCAAGATTGCGTTATATTGCTGACCGTAAATTGCCCGCGCGGCACCGATACCGTACTCCAAAGTTAGATCGGTGTTATTGATGATTGCGTGAATGTCAATATAGTCTTTGGCTTCCACGCGTTGACTTACTGTGGCGCACTTCATACCCAACAGATCTACCAAAGAAGCCACTAAAATACCATTATCTGCTGTATCCGGCTGGTTAATTTGTCCAAGCTTCAGGCCGCCAAAAAAACTCAACTTAACCGGAATATCGAAACCTGTGACCTGCATTAATACGGTCAATGTATTACGACTTTCCTGCAAACGTCTTGACGTTGCCAAAAAAGCCATTTCGCGCACTAATCCATCTGAACTAAAATCATCACTTGTGAAAAAGTCAAAATCGACAGACTCACGATGAGCGAGGCGCAAAGCAATTGCCGTGCCGCCATACAATACAAACCGTTTTGACACCTTTGCCAGGATCGGCCACATTGCCATTTGTACATCAGACAAAATAGATATTTGAAATTTTTTCATGTTAGACGTGCTGTCAAGTAGCTAACAGTGGTCTCTAAGTATAATGTCGGTTTCATAATATTATTATATCATTCCCCGCCGTTTTGGCAACCCAATTATTTGAAGAACCCTGCCGCCCAGACCCCTGTGTTTTACCCCAAGGCCTCCCCCTAAAAAGCATAAATACCAATTACATGAATGAGTTATTTGCTTATTTGCGAACGTCCCGCACCGCCCCATCCTATTTAATCGGGGTTTATCCTGCCTGCCCCGTAGCTCCCCGTGGAATCGCCGGGACAGGCCCCGTGAAAAGCCGGGATTAAAACCGGCAGATGG